>JAPLXC010000001.1 GCA_026396275.1 Candidatus Moraniibacteriota bacterium
TTTGAATTAGAAGTTCCTGAAATTTTCTCCGGAACAGTAGAAATAAAAGCCGTTGCCCGCGAAGCCGGAGCGCGGACAAAAATTGCTGTGGCCTCCAACGAGGAAGGAGTTGATCCGATTGGTTCCTGCGTGGGCCAAAAAGGAACAAGGGTGCAAGCAGTTATTGACGAGCTGGGAGGGGAAAAAATTGATATTATTGAATGGAACGAAGATCTGGAGAAATTTATCGCCGCATCCCTTAGTCCTGCTAAGGTTCTCGCGGTAACGCTTGACGATGATAAGAAAGAAGCGACAGTGAAGGTGCCGGAGGATCAATTGTCGCTGGCGATTGGCAAGCGCGGGCAAAACGTGCGTTTGGCAGCGAAACTCACCGGATGGAGAATTGATATGATTGGTGAGATGCTGAAAGGCGCAGACGCAACGCAGACAAGTGCGGACAATAAATCGCAGACTAACGCGGAAATTGAGAAACCAAAAAACGAAGAAACTGAGCAACTGAGCAACTCCGCAAAGCCCGATGTTGCGTCGGGCAACAGGGCAGGCAAAGAAACTAAAAAACAGAAAAACAAAGAAACTAAAGAACAGAAGGACGGAGAAAATAAAGAAAGTGAAAAAGAATAAAATTAAGTTCACTTTTTAATTTCAAAATCTAAAATCCAAAGTGCTCCAAATCAAATCCAAAATCCAAATATTTAAAATTTTTAAAATCGGGTTTTAGTCATTTAAAATTGATTTGGAATAATTTGAGCTTTGAAATTTGGATTTTATAGCATTATGTCTATCGAACTCTACTCAATCCTCGCTGCGCTTCTGGCCATCACTTTCGCACTTTACCTCGCCTGGAAGATAAATAAATTTCCGGAAGGCGAAGGAAAAATGGTAGAAATCTCAAAAGCGATTAAAGAAGGCGCTAGAGCGTTTCTTAACCGGCAGTATAAAACTGTCGCTTATGTGTCCATTGTCGTGGCGCTTATTCTTTATTTCACTTTGGGACTAGCTACTGCGGTTGGATTTTTAATCGGCGCTATTGCTTCAGCTGCAGCTGGATACATTGGAATGTATGTGGCAGTGCGGGCGAATGTGAGAACGGCGGAAGCTGCTAAAAAAGGTTTGCCTCAAGCGCTTGATGTTGCTTTCAAGGGCGGAGCAGTCACCGGACTTCTGGTAGTTGGCTTGGGACTTCTGGTAGTGACTGTTTTTTATTTAGTTACCGGTGATATTAAAGCTCTCATCGGAGTGGGATTTGGCGGGAGCTTGATTTCTGTTTTTGCCCGCCTTGGTGGAGGAATTTATACCAAAGCGGCTGATGTCGGGGCGGATTTAGTGGGAAAAGTGGAAGCCGGAATCCCGGAAGACGATCCCCGTAACCCGGCGGTGATTGCCGACAATGTCGGCGATAACGTCGGCGATTGTGCGGGAATGGCGGCCGACCTTTTTGAAACCTATGCAGTGACAGCCATCGCGGCGATGATTTTGGGATCTTTAACTTTCGTGAGTTTCGGAAACGCGGTTTTGTATCCGCTGGCAATCGGCGCCGTTTCAATCGTCGCTTCAATTTTAGGAATATATTTTGTGCGGCTTGGCAATAGTAAAAATATTATGGGAGCGCTTTATAAAGGCCTGACAGCTTCTTCCATAATCGCGCTGGCTTTATTTTATCCAGTGACAAAATCCCTGATGTCGGCTAACAATTTATATAACTGGCAGAACTTATATCTCGCTTCCGTCATTGGCATAATTGTCACCGCCGGAATGGTGGCAATCACCGAGTACTATACTTCCAAAAAATTCCGCCCTGTACAAGCTATTGCCAAAGCTTCAAAGACAGGACACGGCACAAATATCATTATGGGACTGGCTATGTCGATGGAAGCGACGGCCCTGCCGGTCATTTTAATTGTTGCAGGAATATTCGGATCGTTCTGGCTGGCGGGAATTTATGGCGTTGCGGTGGCAGCGATGAGCATGCTTTCAATGGCGGGAATAATCGTCGCCATTGATTCTTTCGGGCCGATCACCGACAATGCCGGGGGAATCGCCGAGATGTCGGGTCTAGGGGAAGATACGAGAAAAATAACCGACGCGCTAGATGCAGTGGGAAACACGACTAAAGCGGTGACCAAGGGTTACGCTATTGCTTCAGCGGGGCTGGCGGCGATAGTATTATTTGCTTCTTATACTGAAGAATTAACTGTTCAGGGAGGGCAGGGCGTGGCTTTTGACTTGAGCAATGTAAAAGTTCTAATCGGGTTATTTATCGGCGGGATGCTTCCTTATCTTTTCGGTTCTATTTCCATGCGAGCGGTTTCTAAAGCGGCTGGCGCGGTAGTTGAAGAAGTGCGAAGGCAATTCAGGGAAATAAAAGGCATAATGGAAGGTACTGCGAAACCCGATTATGCCTCAATCGTGGATATTGTGACTCGCGCGGCGATCAAGGAAATGATTGTGCCGGCCCTCATTCCGGTTCTGGCTCCAATTTTAGTCGGTTTCATTCTCGGCCCGCAGGCCTTGGGCGGACTTTTGGTCGGCTCGATTATTACCGGATTGTTTGTCGCTATTTCTATGACGAGCGGCGGAGGGGCCTGGGATAACGCCAAGAAATTCATTGAAGAAGGAAATTACGGCGGAAAAGGATCATTCGCCCATCAAGCGGCTGTTACCGGAGACACAGTGGGCGACCCCTACAAAGACACGGCTGGCCCAGCTATTAATCCAATGATAAAGATTATCAATATCGTGGCGCTATTAATAGCAGGGTTGATAATATAAATTAAGTAAAAACCCGCGAATTACGAATCTTTTACGAATATACAAATAAATGAAAAGAATCGTGTGTAGCGATAAAGTAATTCATAAAGAATTAAGCTACAAGATAGTCGGTGTTTTATTCTGCGCATATAATGAGTTAGGTTATGGCTTTCAAGAAAAATATTATCAAAAAGCCATTGAACAGCGTCTTTCCGAGGAAAAAATAAAATACAAGAGTCAGGTGCCTTTTAAGATATCATTTAGAGGAAAAGAAATAGGCAGATATTATCTTGATCTATTAATCGAGGATAAGGTTGTTGTTGAAATCAAGAAGGGTAACTATTTTTCCAAAAAGAACATTGAACAGGTTAAAGGATATTTAAAAGCTACTGGCTTGAAACTGGCAATAATTGCTAATTTTACCTCCAAAGGCGTAAATTTTCTGAGAATAGTTAATATCTGAAATTCGTATATTTGTAATTGATTCGTAATTCGCGGGAATTCTATATGGAAATTAAAAAACTGGCAAAATCAGAAATAGAGATTAAAAATTCAATCCCTTGGTCCGAGTGGCAGAAATTTTTGGACCGGGCGTATGAGAAGATGAGCAAGGACATTAAAATCTCCGGTTTTCGGCCGGGCAAAGCGCCGAAGAATATGGTGGAAGAACGGATTGGAAAACATAATATTCTTGAAGAAGCAGCGGGGATGGCGATTGAAAAAGATTATCCGAAAATCGTGGCGGATAATAAACTCGATGTTATCGGGAAGCCGCGCGCGCAAATTACTAAAATTGCTGAAGGGAATGATCTGGAATATAAAGTGACAACGGCAGTAATGCCGGAAGTAAAAATCGCTGATTATAAGAACGACATTTCTAAAATTAACAAAGAGTATAAAAATAAGGAAACAAAAGTAGAAGATAAAGAAATAGATCATGAACTGGAACATTTGGCTAATTCGCGCGTGAAATTAGTAACAGTTAACCGCGAAGCCAAATATGGAGACAGCGTCATTTTAGATTTTCAGGTTTTGCGTGACAACGTTCCCATTGAAAACGGAACGAGCAAAAATCATCCGCTGGTACTGGGCAAAGATGTTTTTATTCCAGGGTTTGAAGATAACATCATTGACATGAAGGAAAATGAGGAAAAAGAATTTGAGCTTAATTTTCCAGAAAATTATCATGAAAAGACACTTGCTGGAAAGCCAGTAACTTTCAAAGTGAAAGTAAACTTAGTGCAGAAACGCCAGGTTCCGGAAGTGAATGATGATTTTGCCAAATCACTTGGTAAGTTTGAAAATCTATCCGCACTCAAAAAAAACGTTAGCGATGGAATGAAACTGGAAAAGGAAAAACACTTGGTAGAAAAAAGGCGGGCGGATATTGTTGATAAGCTGGTTGAAAAATCGGAAATTAATCTGCCGGAGATTTTGGTGCATAGTGAGCTTCACAAAATGATCCAGGAATTTTCTTTTCAAATCGAAGGCATGGGCATGAAACTTAATGATTATTTGAACAAGCTCAAGAAAAGTGTGGACGATCTTGAGAAAGAATGGCAGCCGCAAGCAGAAAAAAGAGTGAAAGCATCTTTGGTACTTGAAAAAATCGCTAAAATCAGGGAAATTGAAGTGCCGGCTGAAAAAATTGAGGAGGAAATGAACAAGACCATGCAATACTACAAAAATGTCAAAAATATAGAAAAGAATATTGAGCTGGAAAAGTTGTATAATTATACGAAGGGTGTTTTAATTAATGAAGAAGCGTTTAAATATTTAGAGAGTCTGTAATCTTTACGAATTACTAATCAGGTACGAATATACTAATATTTTAATGAAAGCATTCGTATATTAGTAAGAAATTCATAATTAGTAAAGAATGAATTTATGCAAAAAATAACCAACCAGTTTCTTATCCCCACAGTGATTGAAAAAACCAATTACGGCGAGCGGGCTTATGACATTTACTCGCGCTTGCTCCGTGATCGCATTATTTTCATCGGCAGTCCCATTGATGACATTGTAGCCAATTCAGTAATCGCCCAACTCCTTTTCCTGGATTCCCAAAATCCCAAAGAGGACATAAAGGTTTATATCAACTCTCCGGGCGGAGCGGTAACCTCGGCTCTTGCCATTTACGACACGATGCAATACGTTCGCGCTGACATTCAGACGATCTGCGTGGGGATGGCGGCCTCCGGCGCGGCACTGCTTTTAGCAGCGGGAAAAAAAGGAAAACGACTGATACTTCCTAACAGCGAAGTGTTAATTCATCAGGTGATGGGAGGAGCCCAGGGACAAGCGACAGATGTTGACATTCACGCCCGCCACATTATCAAAATTAAAGACCGGCTCAATAAAATACTGGCCAAACACACCAGTCAGAAGCTGGAAAAAATAGTGCGTGACACCGAACGCGACTACTTCATGAGCGCCGAGGAAGCACTTGATTACAAGATAGTGGATAAGATTATAAAATAAGATTTAAGATTTAGGAATTAAGAATATTTTAAATCGCCGATTTAAACCGGCGATTTTTTCTTAAATCTTAAATCCCAAATCGTAATTCTATTTCAGTATCGGCAATAAACTCTCTCCGTTCATTTCCTTCGGCTTTTCAATTTTCATAATATCCAGAATTGTCGGGGTAATATCGCTTAGCAGCCCCCCCACTTCAGTTTGCCCCCTCACAATTTCTTCCGCTCTCTTTTGTCGATGGTTATCAGAGGTAATGAACCAGAGAGGAACCGGATTAGAGGAATGTTCCGTGTCAACTTGCCCGGTTTGGAAGTTTCTTATTTCCTCGACGTTTCCGTGATCCGAGGTGACAAGAAGGCATCCTCCCGTCTTAAGCACTGACGGGATCAGGAGAGACAAACTTTTATCAACTGCCTGGACCGCCTCTACACAGGCCTCTTCATTGCCGGTATGTCCGACCATATCGGGATTGGCATAGTTAATTAAGATAAAGCCGTATTTTCCTGAATCAATGAAGGCAATGGCTTTTTCCGTGACTTGGGGAGCGCTCATTTCCGGCGTTTCGTCGAATTTTGAGACAATTGGGGAGGGAACCAGAATCCTGTCTTCTCCTGGCCAGGGTTCTTCTTTTCCGCCGTTAAAAAAGTAGGTAACGTGAGCGTATTTTTCCGTTTCAGCGAGACGCAACTGCCTCACCTTGTGCTTGCTTAAAACCTCTCCTAGGCCGTTTCTAATTTGCTCAGGAGGAAAAGCAACACCAACAGGGAGATCTTTTTCGTATTCAGTCATCGTTACAAATTCCAGTTTGAGCATTTTTTCCCTTTTAAATTTCTCAAAGCCGGGAAGAACAAAGACCTTAGTTAATTCTCTGGATCGGTCACCCCGGAAATTGAAAAAAACAAGAGAATCATTATCCTCTACTAATGCCACAGGTTTTCCATTTTCTGTTATTACCGCTGGCTCCACGTATTCGTCGGTAATTTCTTTGGCATAGGAATCCTGAAGATGCTTAAAAGGGTCCGATACCAATTCTCCTTTTCCTTCGGTAAGCAGGCGATAGGCCTTCTCTATTCTGTCCCAGTTATTATTTCTGTCTAGTGCCCAGTTCCGGCCGCAGAGAGTGGCGATTTTTCCTATGCCGTAAAGCCGTATCTTGTCTTGAAGCTCCTTGATGGTTTTTGTTGCGGCATTGGGGGGAGAATCCCGGCCGTCAGTAAAGATATGGATAAAAACTTTTTCCAGATTCTGCGCTTTTGCCATTTCCAATAACGCGTAAAGATGCTCTCGGTGGGAATGAACCGAACCGTCGCCAATTAGTCCCATCAAGTGAAAAGAACTGCCTTGTTCTTTTGCGCTTCTCATCGCCGTAAGTAGCACTTCGTTTTTGAAGAAAGTGCCGTCCTGGATGGACAAAGTAATGCGGGGCAAATTCTGATAGATAATTTTGCCTGCTCCTAAAGCCATATGGCCTACTTCGCTGTTTCCTGATTCTCCCCAGGGAAGACCGACGGAAATTCCTGAGGCCTGAAGAGTCATCGAAGGATAGAATTTATTCAATTTTTCAATCGTGGGAAGTTGGGCTTTTCTAATGGTGTTCCCTTGAGTATTACTGCTTATGCCCCAACCGTCCAGCACAACCAGAACTACTGGCTTGTACATAAAATTTGTTTTTGCAATAAAAAAATTTCTATACTTTTCCCATATTATCACAAATATCCTACTTTGACAAAAATTGCCCGCTGATATATCATAACAAGAGTAATAATAAATGTTTATTTCAATCGTTCATTTGGTAAGCGGATGTAAAATAATATGCATTGGTCGTGTATGGAAAATGGAAAAATAATTTTTTATCGCGATGTTTCTGCCAGTCGCTATTTTTGGCGTTTGGCTTATCAATTGAAGAGATTTCAAAATTATGGAAACAAGTTTGGTTTACGTAGCTATCGGTATTGTGACGCTGGCCATTGGCTCACTTCTGGGATATCTTGCCCGCCAGACGATTGCTAAAAAGCAGCTTACAACGGCGGAGGGAAAAATTAACAAGATGCTTGAAGAGGCGCAACAAAAGGCGCAGGAGTTGACATTGGACGCGAAAAATCGGGCGGTAGAGATTTTAGAAGAGGCCAAAAAAAAGGAAAAAGAGCGCGAAGATCAAATTCTTCGTCTGGAGCAGCGGCTGGAAAAAAGAGAAGGACTTTTAGACAGTAAGATTGACGAGCTGGATCGCGGAAGGAAAATTTTGGAGCAGAAGGCGGAGGAAATCAGAAGAATCCGCCAGGAAGCCGATGAGGCCCGCAGCAAAGAACTGAAGCGCTTGGAGAAAATTGCCGGGCTTTCCAAAGATCAGGCCAAAAAAATACTTCTTCAACTGACTGAGGAAGAAGAAAGGGAAATTTTGGCACAAAGGATTGCCAAGATGGAAAAAGAAGGGAAAGAAGAACTGGAAAAAAGAGCGCGCAACATTATGACGCAGGTCATTCAGAAATATGCCGGATCGCACGCTTCCGAAATAATGACTACGACCGTAGCTATTCCTTCAGATGAAATAAAAGGAAGAATTATCGGGCGGGAAGGAAGAAATATCAAGACACTTGAACGCCTTACCGGAGTGGAAATAATAATTGATGATGTTCCGGAAGCGGTTGTTATTTCCGGTTTTGATCCGGTAAGACGCGAGATCGCCAAGATCGCGCTGGAAAAATTGGTAGTGGATGGAAGAATTCATCCAGCCCGAATTGAGGAAACCATTGAATTTGCCAGAAAAGAGATTGACAATAAAATCAAAGAAGCCGGCGAGGCAGCCGCTTATGACGCGGGAATTGCCGGACTGGATTCAAAACTCATCTATCTTTTAGGACGGTTGCGTTACCGGACCAGTTACGGACAAAACGTGCTCCTTCATTCATTGGAAGTAGCTCATCTATCCGGAGCTTTGGCGGCGGAACTGGGAGCGGACGTGGCAGTGGCTAAGAAGGCCGGACTGCTTCATGATATAGGAAAAGCGGTTGATCATGAGGTGCAGGGAACGCACGTTGACATCGGGATTAAGATTCTGGCCAAGTTCAGCATTTCTCAAGAAGTGATTGACGCCATTCGGCCCCATCACGAGGAATATCCTTTTGAGACCCAAGAAGCGTTTATTGTCGCCGCGGCTGACGCCATTTCAGCCAGCCGTCCAGGCGCCAGGAAGGATACTTTGGAAAATTATCTTAAGCGCTTGGAAGAACTGGAAGCAGTGGCTAATTCCTTTCCGGGGGTAGAAAAATCCTATGCCATTCAGGCCGGTAGAGAAATCAGGGTTTTCGTAAGGCCGGAGGAAATTGATGATTTGGGATCCCTGAAATTAGCCCGTCAAATAGCCGATAAGATTGAGCAGGAATTAAAATATCCGGGGGAAATAAAGGTAAATATTCTGCGGGAGACAAGAGCGGTGGAATTCGCCCGGTAGAATTTTGGTGTGCCACGTAAAGTTCCGCTTTGCGGAACCATGTGGCTACAGCGTGATGAAATTTTCTTTAAAAATTTCATTTTACGGTGTGTATAACTACATTTGCTTTATTTGTGGGAAAAAAGTAGAATAGTTAAAGTTAAATGCAACTATTAAATCAAGCCCGCCTTCATTAGGACTATGGCGGGCAAGCTAGAGAGGAAGGTGGAAATTATGGCTAACGTAAACAAAGACGCGCTAGTAGACGCAATTGCAACAAAACTCGATCTTTCCAAGAAAGACGTAGAGGGAGTAATTGACGCGTTCACCGAAAAAGTTACCGAGGAAATTCGCAAAGGTAATAAAGTGACACTTACTGGATTTGGAACTTTCCGGGTCTCAAATCGTGCCGCTCGTGAGGGAATTAATCCTCAAACCAAGGCGAAAATTCAGATTCCGGCGATGACCGTCCCGAAATTTACTGCTGGAAAGGCCTTAAAAGAAGCTGTTAAATAGGGCTTAATCTATCAAGGAAAATTTTTTTATCCGTACGGGTAAAAACTCCGCTTCCGTGTAAGCGGGAATCCAAAAGATAGAAACAAAATCCCCCCAGAAAGGGGATTTTGTTATTTTGAATTATCTATTTTTATTGACTAAGCATCTCTCGCACGATATGATGACAAGTAGTTTTAGCTGGAAACGGGGTATAGTGTAATGGTAGCACGCCCCGAAGGACTCCGACGTTACGTCGGAGCCTAAGGGGTAAAAGTCCTTCTTGCCCGCCGAAATTTTATCGGAGTGTCGTATACCGGTAGTACGCCTGCTTTGGGAGCAGGTAGACTGGGTTCAATTCCCAGCACTCCGACTAATAAAAAATTAGGCGGGTGAAGGAGGATTTAGTCTCGGTTCGAATCCGAGTAACCCGAATATTGAAAACGGGCTGTTAGCTCAGCTGGTAGAGCGCTACATTTTCACCCCGCACCAAAAACGGGGACATAGTTAAACGGTATAACAGGGCATTTTCACCCCGCACCAATTTTAAGGGCTCATAGTATAGTGGCAATACATCGCATTCGCATTGCGGAGACGCGAGTTCGATTCTCGCTGAGTCCACTGCAATAATTGGTGCGGGGCAAGTTGCCCAATTCCGGGTTCAATTCCCGGTGTCTCCAAAAGAGATTTTGGTGCGGGGCAAGTTGTAGAGGCCACCGGTTCGAATCCGGTACAGTCCACACTCTATCCTAAAGTTCAACTTCAGGAAAAACTTATGAAACGCATCATTGCTCATCTGGATATGGACGCTTTTTTCGCGGCGATTGAGGAACGCGATCATCCGCGGCTACGCAGACTTCCTATTGTTGTAGGAGCTGATCCTAAAGAAGGCAAAGGACGCGGAGTGGTTTCCACCGCCAATTACAAGGCTCGCGAGTATGGCATTCTTTCGGCTCTTCCCATTTCCACCGCCTGGCGCTTTTCGCAAAAAGCCAAACGAGAGGGAAAACCCGAAGCAGTTTTTTTGCCGGTTGATTTTCACCGCTATGGCGAAGTTTCTGATCGAATTATGGAGATAATACGTGAATATTCTTCTCATGTTGAGCAGTCAAGCATTGATGAGGCCTACCTTGATTTAAGTTTTGTTAAAACCTATCCTAAAGCCAGAGCGATCGCGCAAAAAATCAAAAATGAAATCAGGAAAAAAGAAAAATTAACCGCTTCCATTGGCATTGGGTCCAATAAGTTAATAGCTAAAATTGCTTCGGACTTCAAGAAGCCGGACGGACTCACCGTGATAAACGAAAAAGAAATTGAAAAATTACTTGCTCCGCTTTCGGTTCGAAAAATTCCCGGAATCGGCCCCAAAGCCGAGCAAATTTTGGCTAAAATAAGCGTAAAAACCATAAGAAATTTGCGAAAGCTTCCCCGAGCAAAGATTCACGATCTTTTTGGCAAATGGGGTAATGAAATGTATGAAAGAGCCCGCGGCCATGATGAGTCACCCATTGAAGAAGAGTGGGAAACAAAATCAATCGGAGAGCAGGAAACTTTTAATCAGGATACGCTTAATTCTTCTTTTGTCATCGGAAAACTGGAGAAGATATGCAAAAGCGTGCTGAAAAATTTGCCGCGTGAAGGATTTCAGAAGTTTAGGACGGTTGTGGTAACTATAAGATTTTCCGACTTTGAAACCAAATCCCGTTCGCATACCCTGGCCGAACCGACAAATTCTCTTTCCAAGCTAAAATTCGAAGCCATCAAGCTCCTGATGCCTTTTCTTGATCACCGGGAAAACCCTCGCCGCAAACTCATCCGCCTCGTCGGAGTTAGAGTGGAAAAATTAGAGCATTAAGAGTATGCTAAACAGTATGGCGTAACAGCAAGCATTTTTAATGGAAAGGTTAAGAATAATTAAATGGAAACGCTAAAAAAGATCCTAACATTGTGTGTAGTTCATCAAGGCGATCAGATACTTTTAGGCATGAAAAAAAGAGGATTCGGAAAAGGTTACTGGAATGGATTTGGAGGAAAAGTACATTCCGGTGAGTCGATTGAGGAAACCGCGATGCGGGAAATAAAAGAAGAAGTCGGCATTGTGCCGGAGAGTCTCGAAAAGCATGGAATATTGAATTTTGAATTCGAGGGCAACCCGGAAATTTTATAAGTGCATGTGTTTAGAATCTCCAGGTTTGAAGGAAAACCGATTGAAACCGAAGAAATGAAGCCGCAATGGTTTTCTATTGACGCGATTCCCTATGAGCATATGTGGCCGGATGATCCTTACTGGCTGCCGCTGTTGCTTTCCGGAAAAAATTTTCAGGGAAATTTTAAATTTGGAAGAGAAAACAAAATTTTAAAGCAGGCTGTTCGAGAGGTCGATAAGCCGTGAATATGTCCTTGTAGCTCAGCTGGATAGAGCGTCAGCTTCCGGAGCTGAAGGCCGTAGGTTCAACTCCTACCGGGGTCACCAGACAAGTCAGGCGGGCGGGG
>JAPLXC010000002.1 GCA_026396275.1 Candidatus Moraniibacteriota bacterium
CCCGGCTGACGATGGCGGCGTGGGAAGTGCGGCCCCCGCTGTTGGTGACAATGGCGCTGGCGATTTTCATAATCGGCTCCCAGTCGGGATCGGTCATTTCGGTAACCAGCACTTCTCCTTTTCGAAATTCGGAAATTTTGGAAACATCCTTAATTACCCGTGCTTTTCCTTGGCCGATTTTTTCTCCGACCGCCGCCCCAACCGCTAAAATTTCCCCTTTCTTTTTGAGTTGGTAGGTTTCCAGCACATTCTTATTTTTCTGCGATTGGACGGTCTCGGGACGGGCCTGGACAATAAAAAGTTCCTTTGCCCGTCCGTCTTTGGCCCATTCAATATCCATCGGCTTGCGGTAGTGGTCTTCGATAATTTTACCCCAGCGGGCCAGTAGCAGAATTTCTTCGTCAGTAAGACAAAACCGGCGGCGGTCTTCCTGGGGAACGGCCACATTTTGGGTAGCCGATGTTCCTCCTACGCTGTAGACCAGTTTGTATTCCTTGCTTCCCAATTTTCTCCCAATGATAGGCCGAAAACCTTTTGCCAGTGTCGGTTTGTGGACAATAAACTCATCGGGATTGACTTTCCCTTTGACAATATTTTCTCCTAGTCCCCAGGAGGCATTAATGACTATGGCATCAGAAAATCCGGATTCGGTATCAATGGTGAACATCACGCCGCTAGCGGCCTCATCCGAGCGAATCATTTTTTGCACTCCCACCGAAAGAGCGATTTTAAAATGGCCAAAGCCCTTGTCTTCCCGATAAGAAATCGCCCGATCGGTAAAAAGGGAGGCAAAACATTTTTTGACTGACTCCATAAGCTGATACTCGCCGCTCACGTTCAAATACGATTCCTGTTGGCCGGCAAAAGACGCATCAATCAGATCTTCAGCGGTGGCGCTGGAACGCACGGCGACATCTACTCCGCCGGCAAAGTGATTGGTGTGGTCTTCTTTATCCAAAGTAAGCCGAAAACTTTTGTGCGGCTGATATTCTTTGGAAAGCCGGGCATAGGACTTCACGATTTCATTTCTAAGATCAGCCGGGAATTCAGAGGCCAGCATCGCTTCGCGGATGCGGTAGCCGCGCTCGGAGAGATTGCGCAAATTGGCGGTGTTGAGTCCTTTGAGAATCTTTCTTATTTTCTCATCCAGGTTGTTTTCCGAAATAAAATAGCGATAAGCCGCGGAGGTTATCGCAAAACCATTGGGAATTCTTATTCCTTTTACCCGGAGCTTCGCATACATTTCGCCCAAGGAGGCATTTTTCCCGCCCGCTAGAGAGATATCTTCTATTCCGATCTCTTTAAACCAAAGGATATATTTTTTGTTTTGCATTTTTCTAATTCCTATAAATATATGAACTTTATTCGTATATTCGTAATAAATTCGTAATTAGTAGAGAAATCATTTTATCTCCTCCACTTTTATCAAGCTCATATGCTCTTTTTTCACATGAGGCCGGCCGGTAACTACTACTACTTTTTCTCCTTTTTCTGCTAGACGCTCTTTTTTAATAAGGCGCAGGGCGCTGTCAATAAGTTTCTCCAATGTCGGGCAATCGGGAAGAACAAAACTTTCTACTCCCCACACCAAAGTAAGCTGATTGTGGGTTTTTTCATTGTTGGTCATTACCAGTATTTTTTGTTCCGGCCGATGGCGGGCCACCATTCGGGCCGTAAATCCGCTCAAGCTGGCAACCACAATGGCGGACGCTCCGCTGTCTTTCAGAAGTTCATGAGCCGATTGAGCCACCGCCGCCGAAACCGAGGAGCGCTGATCTCCCAAGAAACCGTGAGACAAGTCATCAAAAGGCGACTCTTCGGTTTTTTCGATTATTTCCCTCATTGTCCGCACCGATTCCACCGGGTATTTCCCGTCTGCCGTCTCGCCGCTAAGCATCACCGCGTCAGCATGATCAACCACCGCGTTGGAAACATCGCTTATCTCCGCCCGCGTTGGCCGGGGATTATGGATCATCGAATCAAGCATTTGGGTAGCGACGATGGAGGGCTTGCCAGAGCGCAGACATTTAGTAACAATTTCTTTCTGTAAGATAGGAAGATCAGCTTGAGGCATTTCGATTCCCAGGTCTCCCCGGGCAACCATCACTGCGTCCGTGGATCTTAAAATTTCACTGAAATTTTTAATTGCTTCTCTTCGCTCAATTTTAGCTACTATTTGAGCAGGATTTTGTTTCTTCTTTGATTTCTGACGAATGAGTTTTTTAAGATACTGAATTTCTTTGGCTGTTCTCACGAAAGACATAGCCACAAAATCTACGCCTTGGTCAAGTGCAAAATCAAGAACTTCTTTGTCCTGCCTGGTAAGCGCCGCCAGCTTCGAAGAAATCCCTGGAATATTCACGCCTTTTCGCGGCTTGATAACACCCCCATTAACAGCTTCGCATTTCAACACCCCGGGGTGTTTTTCTCTTACTTTTAATTTAATAAGTCCGTCCTCAATCAAAATTTCGTCTCCTTTTCTCACCAGTTGAACAATGTTATCCAAGTCAATATGAAGCACTTTAGGCCTGTTCTTTAATCCTTCTCTTCTATTTTTCTTCCTGGAAGGACCAGTAACCCAGACGATTTCCTTTTTTCTCACCGCCAGTTCCTTCTCGTTTCCGATCCGTATCCTGGGACCTTGGAGATCCACCATAATTCCAACCGGCACCGCTAAATTCTCACTTAGATCCCTTATTCTCCGGATAACTTTTTTGTGCCACAAAAAGTCCCCGTGGGAAAAATTAAGGCGGGCCACATTCATTCCTTCTTTAATCATTTGCTCAAGTATTTCCCGGCGTTCTGACACCGGTCCGATAGTAGCAACAATTTTTGTATTTTTCATAATATCTTTTACGAATTACTAATTTCATACGAATATACGAATGTATGACTGAAAAATTCGTATATTCATAAAAGATTCGTAATTTGTAAACTGCTTTTATTATAAACCAAAACAGGCAACTTTAAAAGAAGCATGCCTGTTTTTATTTTCTTCAACAGAAGAGTTATTTAATGATATTGATTCCACCAATGATGGGAAGCGGTTTCATTTCTCCCTTAGCCGCGTTAATGATTCCCAAAATCATAAATACCAAACCGCCGATGATGACCACAAACCAAAGCAGGAATCCAATCAGGATAAAAGTAAGGATTGTGGAAACGATATATCCGACTACTTCAAAAAGCAAAAGATTTAATTGCTGGTTAGCGTGAAATTTCGCGAAAGGACTCTTTTTCCCTTCTTCTGTCACCAACGGAATAAAAAACAGGATAGGGAAAATATAGCCGACGATTGCCAGGGCTTTGTTTTTCTCAGCGTCCGACTGGCCGGTCTGGGGAGCTTGTGGTTGTTGCATTTGTTGTCCGTCCATTTTTTCACCTCCCTTTCTATTTTTATTTATTATTCACTATATCTGTATTTTACCATACCACGAAAAAGTTGACAATTACCATCTTACTAAGCCCTCAATTTCCCTCAGAATCTCTTCCGGAATCGGATTCTTTTGAGGACTCACACCGGGATAACGCCAAGCACTGATAATTTTTAGCTTTTTAGGAATTAGCTTCGTTAGCTTATTGGCTTTTCTTGTTTCATGTTTCATGTTGCGTGTTTCATGAAGCTGGTACATCACCCAAATCTCCTGGCTCCAGGTTTTTTTAAAATTTTTATACTTAATAGAGGCGGGCTGCATCACCGCAATTGTCTTTTCCACAATTCCTTCTTCAATACGTTGTGGATTTCTTATCACTCTTATGACTCTTTGTGCGCTTAAACCGTACTGACGCATCTTATAGGCCGAATGCTGCGTCCATTGGTATTTATCGTTTTTGGGAAGTTTGAATTGCATAGTTACTTATTAGTATTCATTCCCCGTAATGCAGCTATGCGTTCTTTAATAGAAGGATGAGCTTGCCCGCCCACCAATTCTATAATAAATAATCTGAATAAAAAATAAACTACACTGACATATCACGCAAAGCTCTGATTCTATCTTCTATTGGTGGGTGGGTTAAAAAAAGTTTGGAAATTTTTTTTCCTTTGAAAGGATTGACAATATATAAATGAGCGGTGGCCCGGTTGGCGGCTTCAAGTGGTTCGGTGTCAGCCGATATCTTTTCAAGCGCCCGGGCGAGGCCGTCCGGATAGCGGGTAAGCAGTGCTCCGGAAGCGTCAGCCAAAAATTCACGTTTCCGGGAAATGGCCAATTGCATCAAGACCGCCGCGATGGGAGCGAGAATTGAAAGAATTATTGCCGCGATAAATAATATCATTTGTAATTGACTTCCTCCTTCGCTGTCGCGCTTGCGATAAAAAGCCCAGTGGCGAAACCAGTCAGCCAGAAGCGTCACGAATCCGACCAGAACCACAACCACGGTTGAAAGCAGAATATCTCTATTTCCGATATGCGAAAGTTCGTGAGCGATCACGCCTTCCAGTTCTGTCTTCTCTAACTTTTGGATAATGCCAGAAGTTAAAACTATGACTCCATGTTCCGGATTTCTCCCTGTCGCAAAAGCATTGGGAGCACTATCCTCAATAATATATATTTTCGGTACTGGCAGTCCAGCCGTGATGCAAAGATTTTCGACAAGGTGGTATATTTCGCGAGTATCATCATGCGTCACCAATTTTGCTCTACTCATCGCCAAAACAATTTTATCGCTCCACCAGTAAGACCCAAAGCTCATGATAATTGAAAATATCACCGCGCCATATAAAATGCCGCTGTTGCCGGTAGCTCCGGCAAAGACATAGCCAACCAAAATGACAAAAACCAAAAACCCGGTGATATAGATCCAGGTTAAACGGACATTTTTGTCAGCTTGATTATACAGAGTAGACATACAACTTAAATGTCATTCCGGACTTGATCCGGAATCTATTTTGAAAAAGAATGTCTTATTTATTAGATCCTGAAACAAGTTCAGGATGACATATGGAGTTCAGGATGACAAAAGAAAATTCAAAACTCTACTTTCACCGGTTCCTTTTCTTCCCCTTCCGCTTCAAAAAATTCCCGGGCGGTAAGCTTCAGCATTCCGGCGATGATGTTGTTGGGAAAAACTTGGATTTTAGTGTTGAAGTCTCGCACGGTGCCATTATAGACTCTTCGTGAGGCCTGTAAACTTTTGAGGGTCTGAGTCAGCATATTCTCCGCTTGGGATTTGTCCGCCATCGTCCCCGCTCCCATCGCCCGCGTTCTGGCTTCAGTCACTTTTTCAAAGAGTTCCCTTTCATGCGCCGCATAACCCTTGACAATGTTAACTAAATTCGGAATTAAATCGTATCTTCTTTTAAGTTGCACGTCAATATCGCTCCACGCCTCGTCGACCCTATTTTTGAGGCGAATAAGCCCATTGTAAACCGCGATTATCCAGACCACGACAACTGCAATGATGATTAATAAAATTAGCCCTATACCCATACCCTTTTAATTCCCATGTCATTGCGAGAAGCGCAGCGACGTGGCAATCTAATTAAAATTTAGATGACTCTTATATTACTATATTACAATTTCGACAAAATAAAAAGAGGACGGCGATTAGGAAAGTCAAGACCTAAAAATGCTTAAAACAAGCCAATAAATCTGGATTTTAAATTTGGGAAAAAATCTGTTATAATAAATGTATGGACAACTGGACTCAATATAATATCTTCATTATCCCCATAATTGTCGGCGCAGTAACGCAGTTTATTAAATTCGTTGTCTTTTCCCTCAAACATGGCTGGAATATCCGCTATGCAATGACACACGGACATATGCCCTCGGCCCATACGGCTTTTATTGTTTCACTGGTAACTACACTGGGAATTTATGAAGGATTTACTACTGGCGCTTTTGCCGTAGCAGTCATTCTAGCGGTACTGGTAATTGACGACGCGGTCAGAATCAGGGTCTATTTGGGAGATCAGGGAAGATATTTAAATATGCTTGTTCGTCAACTCAACGCTGATGAATCTCAATTTCCCCGTCTTAAAGAACGAATTGGGCATCAGGTGAGCGAAGTAATTATTGGCGGGGTTTTGGGGTTGCTGCTGACTGCCGCTCTTATTCAAATTTTTTAAGAAAAGTAGTTCTTAAAAACTAATTCTTATATTTTTTCTAGTTCTTCTTCTATCACTCTTCTATCATTCCATAAAATTCGCTTTTTTCCTACCGCCATTGTAACCTCGGCTCCCTTTCCTGTTATCGCCACAATGTCTCCGGGCCCTGCCAGCCGCAAGGCCTTTTTAATTGCTTCCCGCCTGCTTGGAATTCTCCAACAACTCACTCCTTCCTGCTTGTGTTTTTCATAAATTCCGGGATTTGTGATTTTTGATTTGTCAGTTGAAATAACACCTTTGAAAACTTCATTGATTATCTTTTGCGGATTTTCGCCGTAAGGATCCTCATTGGTAACAATAGCGTAATCCGCGAATCGGGAAACAATTTTTCCCATTATTGGCCTTTTTCCGCGGTCGCGCTCCCCGCAGGACCCTAAAACAGCGATAATCCGCGCGCCCAATTGTTTTGTCTTTGAAATCAGGGCATAAAACTTCTCCAAAGAATCGGGAGTGACAGCGTAATCAATAATGATGTTAAATCCTCTGCTGTTGGGAATATATTCAAATCTTCCCGGAACGCCTTTTATTTTTTCCAGTGCCTTAGCAATTGCTTCCAAACTTATTTCCTGTGAAATTCCTACCGAGAGAGCTGCCAATGCATTTTCAATATTAAAATCCCCCGGCAGATTAATTTTAAACTTTAAATCGTGAACTTTAAATTTTGAAAAATTGATTCCCAGCTCTATTTCTTTAGCAATAATCAAACGCAACTGGGACTTTATTGGAAAAGAAAAATGAGGAATCGGAAGCTTTGCCGCATAGCCATATTTTTCTTTAGCTTTATATTTCAAAAATTCCTCCGGATTTTCCATATTCAAATTGGCAATCAATATTCCCTTGCTTTTTGAAACCATCCGGAATAGTTTCATTTTGGCTTTTCGATATTTTTCGATTGTCCTGTGATAATCAAAATGTTCTCTGGTCACGTTAGTAACCACGGCCACATCATATTTTATTCCCCATACTCTGTTTTGATCCAAGGAATGGGATGACGTTTCCAGAACCAGATAATCGCAGTTTTCTTCAACCGCTTTTCGAATAAACTTTTGGGTGGCAAAGGAAGAGAGAGTGGTGAACTTAGTTTTGTTAACCCATTCTTTTTTTCCCAGCTTAAAATTAATGGTGGAAATCATCGCCACTTTGTGCCCAGCTTCTTCTAAAATTCTGGTGATCATCTGGCAGGTCGTCGTTTTTCCGTTGGTGCCGGTGACGCCAATAATTTTAAGCTTCCGGGAGGGAAATTCATACCAAATATTGGCTAAGACGGCCTGAAAAAGATGATAAATGTTCTTCATTTTTTGGGGGATTAATTCCTTCATATAACGTCATTATATCCTACTATCTCTCTCGGCAAAAAGCAAAAAATTAGGAAAAGAAAACAAGGCCTAAAACTTATTCAGTTATAGGCCTTTTTTCTATAATTATTTCCTTTTTAATGCCTCCATTTCTCTTTTCAGATCTTCATGTTCCTTATAAAGCCGAGTGTACTCTTTCTCATATTTTTCATGCCTCAAAGCAAACTCTATTCCTCGCATAACGGCTTTCATTGATCCACGCAGGCTTCTAAGTCCTTTGGCATATAAAAAAATATTTTCTTGAGGTTTATTATTGGTACAACCCGACTCAATCATATAGATCGCTTGTTCTGCTATGGCAAGAATTTGATAAGTTTCTGCCATGTATTTCCTTATACGCGGCACTTCAAGTACTCCAAACATGCTTCGCCGTATATTACTATATCGATCCAGGGTTTTTACATAAACAGGACGGATTCCTGTTTCCACAATTTTTTCAAGATGTTCAATGAATTCCGGAAGTGTTAATCCCTTCTTTTTCGTTAAAACTACTGTTTCGAGTGCTACTACAGGATCAACAGCTTCAGCAATTTCAGCTTGAGTAATTTCAATGCCATCATTATCTCTTGCTTCTTCAATCACATCATGACATTGGATAAGTGCATGTGTTAATGGATCATCAATACCCGCAAGAAGAGCAAAATAGCTCATTTCAATTTGATGTACCGAGTAAATCATTCCGTCTTTCCGTGCATGATTTGCATGAATACGCGCTTGAAAACTATACGCTTTCCAAAATAGATGATCGGGCTCTGTTTTAAAATAACCGAGTACGTATTGCTCCTTTGTTTTCATCCTTTCTTCCCTCCCTTATCGCGTCAGTGATTTAATTTTTTGTAAAGAACGATATGCCCAATATTTCATTGGATTGATTATAATATCATAACTGCCTAAAAACTGCAATGGGTGAGTAGTTGGTGCAAAGCCGGTTTTAAATCTGGTAATTCCTTGCCAATCCTTGTTACATGTTTCATGTTGCATGTTACATGATCTAATTCCCCCTAGATCATATTTCTCGCACCCGGCTTTCTTCGCGTCCAAAATCGCCCGCCACTGTAAAAGATACGGCGCCATGATGTTTCGATATTCATAGTCCGACGCTCCATGAAGATAAGTCGCAGTTTTTCCAAAAAATATAACGATGTTAGCAGCGATTATTTTTCCTTCATATTCAGCAATATACAATTTCAAAATACCTCCTGGAATCGTTTCGAACATTTTCCTATAATAACCCTCCGGATGGGAAGTAATCTTGTCCCGCTTGGCGGTAATTTTAACTAATCTTAGAAATTCCTTCATAGCTTTACTATTCGTATATTCGTACGGATTAGTAATTCGTAAAGAGACACTCTTTTTCTCCGCCAGTCGAATGTTATATCTAGTTTTTGGCTTCATTCCCGTCAGCAGTTCTTCTTCACTTTTAGTAACATCCAAAATTAATATTTCTTTCGGCTGCATGTCGTGCGGAGTTTTAGTAATCTTATAATTAACACTGTCCTCAATACTTTCTAATACTTCCTTATTCGCCGGTTCAATCCTAATCCACCCGGCTTTATTTTCTTTTGCCAGACCTACTAAACTATTTAACTTATTCCTTATTCCTGATTCATAATTCGTAATTCCAATTATTGGTCCCCGGGGAATATAAAAATAACTCCCTACCACCGGAAGTTTATGTTCAATAATATTTGCCCAAAACTCGCCTTGTTCTATGTGAAACGTTTTCCGGCCGAAACTTTCCTGGAACATACTCCAATGCTCCGATTGCAAAAACCCTCCGTCGGGAGAGCTTTTCTGAATAAAATCATCTCTAGTACTTTTTATTCCCATCATAAAAGATTATCTCTTCCCCAAATTCTTAAGCGCCATTTTTACTCTTTCTCCCACGTCTTTAATTTCCGCCGGGATGTGCTTCAGGGCTTCTCTTGATTCAGAGACAGTGTATCCCATCGAGGTCAGTGCCTCCAAAGCATCACTGTCAGCCATAACTTCTTTTCTATCAGCTATTGAAAGATCTGCTACTTTATTTTTGAGTTCCAAAATAACTCTCTCGGCTGTTTTTTTGCCCACCCCGGAGACCTTAGTGAGAATCGAGGGATCGTCATTGAGAATGGCTGTTCGAATCGTTTTGGGGCTGGCAATGGAAAGAATTCCCAACCCTGCTTTGGGACCAACTCCGGAAACGGCAATAAGCAGTTCAAACATTTCCAGTTCCTCCATCGTTAAAAATCCGTAAAGCGCCAGGATATCTTCGCGCACATGGGTATGAACGAAAAATTCAACTTCTCCCACCGAGGCAATTTTTCCCAGGGTGTGAGACGTTAAAAAAATCTTATAGCCAATGCCATCAACATCCACCACGGCATAGCTATCTTTTAAATATTCTATTTTCCCTCTGATTTTTGCAATCATTTAAATTTGATAACTCAAAAAGTTGAGTCAGGGGGCGATTGAAACATCCTTGCTGTCGCTGTCGGTGTTTCCGTTATCATCGGTAACTTTAACCTTCACTTCAACTGTTGACCCTTTCTTCCCGACCGGAATGGAATAACTGGTTTCATAGGGCTTGCTGCTGCGAGAAGCAATTTTATCGCCGTCCACGAAAAATTCCACTTTATCTATGCCGTAAGGAGCATCCGCGCTGGCTTTAATTGTCATTTCATCGGAAGAAACGTTCCCTGGAACAGAAATAGAGATGCTTGGTTTGTATTTGGAAAAATTATCTTCTTCACACTCTTTTTCCGGCGGTTTTCCAATGACATAGTCGTTGTCTTTTTTATCATACCATTTTTCCACCGCTTTTTCCCAATTTTTGAATTGAGGATCTTTTTGCGGTTCCTTGGGATAGTCACCGCGCGGATTATCTTTGTCCACATACCATAAAATAGTGTGCGCATCAATAAAATCTCTTTCTTTAGTATCTTTGCAATATTTATTAGCCAAACAGTATTCATTGTCTTCCCCCGGAATCTCGCAGACCTTCACATTTTTCTCAATATCTAGTTTGCCGTCCAAAATCGGCTTTCCTGTTTCTTCCTTTTTGTATTCGGGGAATTGCTCAATGGCATAATTTCCCAGCACCTGATCGAGAAAGCTTCTCCAAATCGGAGCTGCCACATTCACTCCGTCAGCTCCTTCTCTCATCGGAGTATTGTCATTGTTACCGGCCCACACGCCGACTACCAATGACGGCGTATATCCTACCGTCCAGCCGTCCCGAAACTCATTGGTCGTGCCGGTTTTAACTGCCACCGGGCGGTCATCAAAACGGAGAGGGCTGTTTGAGCCGAAAACGGGGGAGCGGTAATCATTGGTGGAAAGAATATGGTCAATCATCGCCACGTATTTTTCTTCAACCACTTTTTCTCCTTCTTCCTGCTTAAATTCTTCCAATACCTCGCTGTGGCTATCCTCTATTTTTAAAACCGCAGTCCGGGGATACCGAACACCTTTGGTGGCTAATGTTCCAAAGGCGCTGGCGTGATCAATGAGCTTTACTTCCCCTCCGCCCAGCACCAGTGAAAGACCATAGCGTTCCGGCTGGTTCAGCCCGGTAATTCCCATTCGTTTGGCAGTAGCAATTGAGTCCTTAACTCCAGCCAGGTACAACGTCTCTACTGCCGGAATGTTGAGCGACATTCCCAGTGCCTCTTTCATTTTGACCGGTCCTCGGAATTTCCCATCGTAATTTCGCGGCTTATATTCTTTTCCGTCCTGGGTCTCAAATTCCGTTTCCATGTCAAAAATCATCGTTTCTGGAGTATAACCCTTGGCAAAGGCAGTAAGATAAACATAGGGCTTAAACGATGATCCCGGCTGGCGATCGCGAATAGCCACGTTTACCTGCCCGTCAATTGACTTGTCAAAATAATCCTTTGAACCCACCATGGCCAGAATTTGGCCGGTTTTAGTATCAAGAGCCACCAAGGCCGCGTTCTCCGCGCCCCATGCTTTTTGGTTTTTTTCGGCTCCATCTCTCACTGCTTTTTCGGCAATCGACTGCTTTTCCCAGTCCAAAGTGGTATAAACCTTGAGTCCTCCTTGTTCTACTACCTGCTGTCCGTATTTTGACTCCAGATATTCTTTCACGTACATAACAAAATGGGGGGCATCAATTCGCTCGCGATAGGGAAAAACTTTGCCAAGCACATCGGTTTTTTTGGCCTCCTCAGATTGATCCTGGGTGATGTATCCCAAATCCACCATTCTTTTCAGTGCCGCTTCCTGCCTTTTTTTCAGTTCCTCAAAATGAGATCCGTATGGCGAGTAATAGGTCGGCGCCTTGGGAAGAGCCGCCAGGAGCGCTGCTTCATCAAGAGTCAGCTCCCGAGCGGGTTTTCCGAAATAAGTTTGCGCTGCCGCTTCAATGCCATAAGCGTTGGAACCGAAAGGAATTTCATTTAAATACATTCCCAAAATCTCATCCTTGGAAAATTTTTGCTCTATCTCAATGGCTAAAATCACTTCTTTGACTTTGCGAGTCAAAGTCCGCTCGGGGGAAAGAATGGAGTTTTTCACAAATTGCTGGGTTATAGTTGACCCTCCCTGCATCACGTCCTGGCGCAAAATATCTTTCATGGCCGCCCGAATAATGGAGGAAAGTTTAATACCGCGATGGGAATAAAAATCCTGGTCCTCAAGAACAATGGTTGCGTATTTCACCGTATCCGGAATTTCAGAAAAAGAAATAAGAGTCCTTTTTTCTTCTCCATGAACTTCATAAAGAAGATGCTCGCCAGTGCGGTCATAAATTTTAGTGGATTCAATGATGACTCTTCTGTTTACTTTTCCAGGACTAGGCAGGTCCTTGGCAAAATAGATGAAGGTTCCGGCGACAACGAGAAAAACAAGGCCAGCCAGATAACCAGCCGCTCTTCCCGCCATTTTCCAGTGCTCTCGGGCGGAAAGGTTTTTGAAATTTTTTACGAAAATGAAGGTGGGTTTCATAAATCATCAGCGTTTATAATTAGCCTTCTTTTCATTAAGGAAAATTAAACATTAAGTCTGCTTTTGAATATTCTTAATAATTCTTTATACAATTTAACCATGTACGGTTTTTCATTTGGGGTAAAAAATAGACCCGGCATTGAATTCAATTCCACTACCCAGGGCTTTCTCTTTTTGTCAAACATAAAATCAATGGAAAACACTCTCGGTTCAAAAGTTTCAAAAATTTTATTGGCGTAGTTTACCGCCGCAAAAACTGATTTGGGAATCTTTTTAAACGGTATAATTTTCAGTGTTCCGCCCTGGGCGAGATTAGCCAGCAAATTTCCTTTCTTGGGCTCGCGAATGTAAGCATAAATCACTTTATTATTTACAAAAACTAATCGAAGATCATGATAATAATTACTTACACCGGGAACGCCAAAAGAAGAATCAATAAACTCCTGGGCAAGATAAACTTTGTCTAAAAGAGCTTTGGAAATTGCTTCTTTTTTATTTAGTATTTGTATATCCTTACCGCCACTTTCCAAAAGGGGCTTTAGAACGACTTTATTAGTTTTTATTTTTGGCAAAACCTTCCTTAATTCTTCCTTGTTATTCACCAGCCAGCATTTTTTGCTCCATTTTTCGAAAAAAAGACTGGTGATAAATTTGTCGTCAACGAGCTGGGTAAATTGCAAATCATTAATGAATGGATAATTTTCTTCGATTAGTTCTTTTTTATAATAGACTTCGAGGCGAGCTTTTGTTTTGTCATAAATCAAATCCGGTTTCAAATTTTTTACCTTTTTCCATTTTGCTCCTTCACCCTCGAAAACCCAGGCGTACCTAAAAATATTCTTTTGGTAATCATACCACTCGTAGGAGGCGCGATATATCTGAATCCCATTTATTCTGCAAAGATTATAAAAATACTCGTAAGAATATTGATATTGCTTGTTTTTAAATGGTTTAGCAGATCGCCAATCACTTTTGCCGAATAATATTAAAACTTTTTTCATACTTTTCTGTCGTCTATTTATATTAACTACGACTTAGACCAACAACGTAAAGGTCTATATATAACAAAATTAGTTATTTAATCTTTAGCTTGGGGAAAAGATTTTTCAATATTTTTCCTGAGACATCAATTCCGGCTCCTTCTACTAAGGGACTCTCGCTCATATTGTAAAATGGATTAGAGTTTATTTCCAAAATGACATAATTTTTTTTCGAAGAAAGATTATTGGTCATCAAATCCACGCCTCCCCACGAAAGTCCGGATGCCTGGATAGATTTTACGCAAGTTTTTTTAAGAAATGCGCTCATTTTATTGGTGCTTTCAATGGCTCTTCCGCCATCAGACATATTGAGATTATCTCTTAGCTTAAGCTTGGTATTTTTTATTAGTATGCTGTTTAAAGTAAGGTTATTTTTAGAGAGCGTTTTCTTAGCTACCTTGTCTATTTTTATCTCAAATCCTTTTTTTCTCTTTTTATTAAAAATGTTTACGAGCTCTTGAATTGTAGAAATACCATCACCCACAATGGTTGCTGGGATTTTTTTCACACAGGAAATAACCTCTCCATCAAAAACTAAGACTCGATATTCATCCCCGATATACATCTCTTCGATTAGAAATTTGTCGGATCGCAACCACTTTCTAATCTCACGACTATTAATAAGACGAACGGCTGTTTTTAGCTCTTTTTTTGATCGTACATTCCAAGTTACCCCCTTGGCACATGTTCCGTCAATCGGCTTGGCAATGAACGGATATTTTATTTTTTCTTTTCGGATTAAATTTATTGCCTCGCCATAGGAACTGGCTACAATCCCTTTGGGAGTTCGTATGTCCATAAGACCAAGAATTGTTTTAGTTAGATCTTTATTAACAACCAATCTGGCCGGATGGACCGACAATGGGATAATTCCCATGCGAGAAAAAATAACGTCCTCTCCCAAATAAAATTTTACTAAAGAAAATCGGCCAGGATAAAATTTTACCTTAATTCCTAATTCCAGCGCTCTTTTGACAAGAGAAGCAAATCCTCCATGAGCTATTTCTTTTTTAATCATCTGGCTGTTTATAAATTTTATTTATTCACATCAACTAAAAATTTTCCTAAATTTCTCTTTCCTATGATTACGGGATATTTTAAATGAGACCGTTCAATTATGGAAATTTTAGCAGGAATAACCTTCTCGCCTATCATAATATCTATTTTCACCATTGGACGATAAGTTGTTCCGTGTGATGAATGGATAATGGCCGTGTCAGCTAAATCCGGTATTTCTTTAAGAAGCTGCTCTTTATTTTGATTGTCAATTTCTCTTGCTTTTTCAGGAGTTAACAGATCAGGAAAGTTTTTCCTTTGAAACTTTTCCATTACTTCTTTAAATCCTAATTGTTCTGCAATATCCTTATCAATGGAAGAAAATCCGGCTCCAGTATCAATTCGCGCTTCCACTTCAACTTCCTTTTCCTCTTTTCCAATTAATTTTACTTTTTCAACCGTGCCAATAACTTTTCTTCCGGAAATATCCTCGATCTCGCCTTCAATTTCTCCTCCGAAAAGGTTCATTCCGACCCGGATTCCCCGCTCGGCGGTTTTAATTTTTATATCTGCGATTCTTTCCAATCTCCTTTTCAAGCCCGCGAGATTGGCGATTTGAATGGAAAGACCCGGTCGGGCGTTGAGTTCCAGAAAAACCGGACCGCGCTCGCGATCAATAGCAATATCGGCTCCTAAAAATCCTAATCCTGAAATCTCTTGAGTACGGACTGCCAACTTCAGAATATCATTCCAGTAGGGAATTTTGATTCCTGATAAAAGCAGGCGAGTGTCCGGAACATACTCAATGATTTTCCCTTTTCCTAAAACGGCAGTGGTAGTTACGCCGGAAGCTAAGTCAATCCCGACGCCAATTGCCCCTTGTTGGAGATTGGCCTTACCTTGCGATTCCTTAGTAGGAAGCCGGAGCATTGCCATTACCGGAACTTTGTTATAGACAATTACCCGGATATCGGGAATTCCCCGATAAGCGTAGGGCTTGAATAGTTTGAGAAGCTGAAGACGCTCTTCAAAAAAAGCCGTGTCGGGAATATTGGAAAGAGAAAATGAACCATCAATGATATTACGAATGTGATTTTTCAGGTCCTCAATGGTAACTAACGATCCATCTGCTTTAATCCAGGTATCTTCCAGTTCCCCGCCTGCATCCTGTCCGGGGTAGGAAGCATCGCGGGCAGGCTTTTTCTTTCCATAAACAACCAGAATTCCCTCGCCGCCAAATCCGCGGTTGGGCTTCAAAGCGAAACTCGTCGGTAGGATGCTCCAGTCAAATTTTTCCAGATCCTCAAGAGTTGTTATTCTGGCAATCAGTCGGGGAACAGGAATTTCATTCTTTTTTAAAATTCTCTTACTTAGAATCTTGTTATCAGCTATCCGCTTGGCTTTTTTGAGGTTAAAAGGGCGGATGTACTGAAGATTGCGGGAATTCATTCCCAAGATCTGGCCGGTTTTTCGAAAAAACTTGAACATAATTTATAGTTTTTTAAACACTTCCCGAAAACGCAGGTATTCAATCAAGCGTAGTCCAGTCCATTTCCCCAAAAATATATTAATTAAAATTACAAGCAAAACAATCCAAGGGAAAGAGATAATTAGGATTCTTAAAAGCTCCCACTTTGCCAGATAATACCCTCCCAGAGAAATAAGGAGTGTTTCCAGCGCCAGAATAAAAGCTGTTCTGTTTCCTTTTTCAATCTGGGCCGCTACGAATTTTTCTACAATGGTGATCATAATAAGTAAGGGAAAAATGGAAACGGCGGCGAGACCCGTCCGATGCTGCGATCCTCCAACGACTAAAATTCCCAAGATTGCCAAGGCAACGATGCTTAATGTTATTGCTACTCGAGGCAGATAAAGTATTCTTAATTTTTTTAGCAGGTAACGAACCAGCATTCCGACTAAAATGACGCTCACGAAAATAGCAATTCCGTATTTCAGTCCGGTTGCTAAAAAAGCAAAAATCACGATCGAAGGAGTATAAATGCCGAAGGCCTTAATTCCCACTACCTGGCGGAGAAAGGCAATGAGGGTGGCGATGATCGGAAACATCAGCAGAAGAATCACGGTATCAAGCGGAACACCTTGGGAGATAAAATATTGAGTAATTGGGCTGATATTATTCATATTTTTTAGTTATTGGTTATTAGTTAAAAGCGGTTGTTTTGGTCTAAAGTTTAAGGTTATTGGACAATTTTGATCAGCAGACCATGATTAATTACTAAACCAGAAGCTAAAACTGACAACTAATGACTATCTATCTAGATTCTTGAACTTTCTACTATGTATATGGCATATGGCAATCGCCAGCGCGTCAGCAACATCATCCGGTTTGGGAATTTGTTTCAGCTTCAAAATATTTTTCACCATTAATTGAACCTGCCTCTTTTCCGCCCGGCCGTAACCAGTAATCGCTTGTTTCACCTGGAGCGGCGTGTATTCAGCAATTCTAATTTCTTGCTTTTCCAAAGTCAAGAGAATGGCGCCTCTGGCTTGGCTGACTTTCACTGCGGTCTTCAGATTTTTAAAAAAGAAAATATCTTCAACGGCCGACTCCTGAGGATTATATTTTTTTATAATTTTTTCAATGTCTTTGCTTATTTCTTTAAGCCGTTCGGCCGTTTGTTTTTTCGAGGATGTGCTAATGTGCCCCCAGGCGTCAGGAGTCAATCTCCCTTTATTTTCAGAAATAACAGCCCACCCCACTGTTGCCGTACCCGGATCTATCCCCAGTATTTTCATACAAAGTCGACTATTTATAAATTATCAAAGATTTCTTGAACATCGTCTTGGTTATCAAGCGCTTCCAAAAGTTTTTCATAGTCCAGCTTTGTATCCTGATCTAAAGAAATTTTCTGAAGCGGGGCAAATACAAGACCGGCGTTTTCAATTGATACTTTATGCTTTTCTAAATGTTCTTTTACTTTCTGTAACTCTTCTGATTTCGTAAAAACCGTTAAAGTTCCGCCGGAATAAATTATGTCTTCTGCGCCTGCTTCAATGGCTTTCAATTCCAGCTCATATGGGTCTTCATCAGCTCCTACTGGAATATTAATATTTCCCACTTGCTTAAAAAGATAACTTACTGAACCAGCGGGGACTAATTTGCCTCCGGCTTTAGTTAAAATATTTTTTAACTCTCCGAGTGTCCGATTTTTATTATCCGTCGCGGTTTTAATGAGCATTGCCACCTGCCCGGAACCACCCGCCTGCTGTACGGGCAGGTAGGCCTCATAAATTACTTCTTCCACTGTTTCGCCTTTAAGCTCGCCGGTTCCTCGCTTGATAGCCCGCTCAATATTTTCCTTCGGCATGTTAACACTTTTGGCTTGGTCAATGGCTAACTTTAATTTCCAGTTTGTTTCCGGATTGCTCCCGCCTTCCCGAGAAGCAATGGAAATTGCCCGTCCGAATTTGGTAAAAACATTCGCTCGCTTGGCATCCGTTATCGCCTTTTTATGTTTTATTCCCGCCCAATGGGAGTGACCTGACATATGATCATGAAGCATAAAACATATAACATGCGGCAGGCCTGATTTCTTAATTTGTTACATGTCTCATGTTGTATGTTATATGATACAATGATAGCATTTTAAAGGCCTAATTTCAAGAAAAAGTCGCCTCTCCTTTTTGTTTTTAATACTGTTAACTTTTGCTGCATATACAACGAAAGTTAACAGACTAATGACAAAGGAATGATCACCAACTGGAAATTAATAGAATTGCTTTATTAATAAAGAAGTTTATCTCTGTTCCTAAGTTTTTGAAAAATTTTACTGCGTAGTGTTCTTCTTCCAAAATCGGAGAAGTGAAGGTGTAAATATTTTCCTCGCTTCTGACCGTTTTGGCACCCAAAACTCTGCCTTGGTTACCCTGAACATAGCTGGCCAGTTTAATATTCGTCCCATAATTGAATAGCTCGTTTTGTTTTTCCTCGCCGGATAAATCCTCCGACTGCCCGTCCATAAATTCTTCAAAATCTTCTTCTTCAATGACTTCATTTTCCTGTGTTTCTGTTTCTACGTTTTCTTGTTCTTCTGTTTTTATGTTTTTTGGTGATTTGATCCACTGCCATCCGCTTTCCATCTTTTTGTAAACCTCGTTTTCCTCCGCTTTTTTCCCGTCCTTGTCATATTTAACTTGATAAGCTTTTTTGCCATCCGGATAGCGCAATTCTACTTTTCCTTTTTCATTATTAAGAGCAAAGCTCACGTATTTTCTGGTGATTATTCTTTCTTCTCCCGGACTAATACTAAAATCGTCCTTGATCCAATGATTGTAAAGTTTTTTGGACCCGGTGGCGATGCTCCAGCTTTTGAGATTGATTTCGTCATCCGAATAGTTTTTAACTGATACCCATTCATTCTTGCTATCATTGCCGACGGGATTTGGGCAGATTGATTTTATCTTTACTTTATCGCGGGGAAATTTTTTGACTTTAATCTTAAAAGTTTCAATTTTTTCTTCACTACCATCAAATATCTTGAGAGTCACTTTGTATTTCCCGGCCTTTTCGTATTTGTGCTTCGTTTCCTTTTTGTAACTCTTGTGGCCATCCCCAAAATCCCAGGTGTATTTTAACTTATCTTTATCCTTGTCCTTGGCTTTGGCGGAAAATTCGGCATAGACCCCGACATAAATTTTTTTGTCATTCTTGGACTTGGAATCAGGCAATTGATTAAATTTATTTTCTTCCCCGGGAGTCAAAAACCGGCTCCAGCGCCAAGACGCGCCGTCGAAATTGTAAGAAACACCTTCTTTGGCACTTCCCTTATATTCAACTGAGGAAACTGGGATTTTGTCCTGTGGATTATAAAGTTTTAAGATCTCTCCACTAGTATCATTAAGAGCAAGCTCACAATTTGTATTGCCTTTTCCGATTAGTAAAAAACCATTGCCTGAAATTTCTTTTCCGGAAAGATCGCATTTCTTGCCGGCTCGGTCTTCAATCCGCCAATTAGTTAATTTTTCAAGCTTATCACTGGAATTATACAGTTCAACAAATTCGTCTTGCGTCAGAGGATCATTCGGATGAGGATATATCTCATTTATACTGATTTTTTCCGTGTATACTTTTGGTTTTGAAGCTTTCTTTCCCGGTGTTCCTCCAGGATCATAGCTTTCCTGCCAGTTATAACTATTTTCCATTCTTTCAATACTGTAATTTTTTATTGGATTTGAGAGATTATATGAACATTTTTGGGAATTTCCCCAACAAATTAAATCAATAACATCAACGTTTTTAGTCGCCGAGGTACTGATATATACCGCTCCGTTTGAAACAAGTGAAGCGGAATAAACCGTACCGATCGTCGTTTCTTGTTTATATTTTTCATAATAATCAACGGAGGAGATCAGATAATAGTTCCCCGCTTCAATAATAGAATTTTTGAAAGAAAGCGTTTTATTAGTATCGGTTCCAGCGGAATTAACAATATGCAGTTTTAAGGGTAGGGTCTGCAGATTAATATCGTCATCGGTTGGATTGAACAGTTCAATAAATTCCTCGTTGGCTGAATTGGTGCCGATTAAAACTTCAGAGATAATTAATTGATTAAAATTTTTCGCCAGAATAGGTTGGGAAAAACCAAAAAATCCCGCTGTAAGCAGGATTGAAAACAAAAATAAATTTACTTTTGTATTTTTGTTTTTCACCCGAATTTATATTTTTTTCTATTGTTTTATTTTTTCCATTATTTCTCCCAGTTCATTCACCCTCTTTGCTTCCTGCTGTTTCTGCAAGTCCATAACGATGCTTTTTATGCCGTAAGGATCGGGAATCTGGCGGAAAATAAATCGCTCCTCTTCTCCAGCTGTCTGAATATGAACGTCTCCATAGTTAAGAATAGTTGGAAAAAATCCTTCCACCTCGGCTGTTACATCCTGAATTTTGGCGAATTTTAGTTCGCTTACCTGACGCATAAAAAGCCCTTTTTGCTCAATATTCACTACCCGCTCAGAGGTAATGATCCAGACGTCAAAATAGTAATCAATCCAGACAAAAAACGCATAGATCCAGATAAAGAGGACAAAAATGGTCTCTAAAAAAAGCATTAGAGCATAAAAGTTATTCTGCTGAAAAACAGAAAACAGCGCCGGCAAGACAAAAAATCCTGACGCCAGAGCCGCGACCAGAAAAATAACAATAAAAAACTGCTGAAGAATGTCAAACCAGTGGCGATGGATAACTTTAATTATCCTCTCCTGCTCGCCTATCTCTTTAAAATGAAACGCGTGCAATCTTTTCATTGTCGTGCTTTAGAGATTTAAGTTGGAAAATATTTCATCCCACCGCAGGGATAAAAACAGCATCAGGTTGGAAAAAAGAAGCGCGCCGAACACGGAAAGGAAAATAGTCAATGTTAAAACCATCACGCTTTTGCTAAAAGAATACTTGATAACGTGATAAACAATAAAAAGCGCGGCGATAGTGAAAAATAAAAAAAGGATGAGATAGAAAATTCCAAAAATAGCGATCATACTAGTTTGTCTACTAATTATCCCGCTAAAGCGGGACCCCGCTGAGGCGGTGGCGAATCAAGTACTAATATACGAATTTCAATTATGCCTAAGAAGGGTTTTGATAATTAGTATATTCGTATATGATTCGTAGTTCGTAGAGATTACATCAGTTTTTGCTGATGATTACTGGGCAACTTATGCCCCAAATGCCGAAAAGCGTTTTCGGTGACAACGCGCCCGCGGGGAGTCCTGGCTAAAAAGCCAATCTGAATGAGATACGGCTCAAATACATCTTCAATTGTTTGAATTTCCTCGGATGTCGCCGCCGCGATGGTCTGCACTCCCACCGGGCCTCCGTTGAATTTTAGAATTATTGTTTCCAGAATATGCCGGTCAATCAGTTCCAAGCCCACATCATCAATGTCCAACATTTTTAACGCCTGGCAGGTAACTTCGGCTGTTATCACATCGTGGTTGCTAATTTGAGCAAAGTCGCGCACGCGCTTTAGAATCCTGTTAGCCACCCGGGGGGTCTGCCGGCTGCGGACCGCCATTTCCCTGGCTGCGTCATTTTCCACATTCACGTCCAATATCTTGCTGGAGCGATTAATTATTTTTTGAATTTCCTCCTCACCATAAAAGTCTAGACGGTGGATGATGCCGAACCGGTTGCGCAATGGATTGGAAATAGCGCCTAATCGGGTAGTGGCGCCAATCAAAGTAAAATGGGGAAGTTCCAGCTGAAGTGTGCGCGCTGATGGGCCCTTGCCGATGATTATATCAAGCTTGTGATCCTCCATTGCTGGGTAAAGCACTTCTTCAATTAATTTATTAAGCCGGTGTATTTCATCAATAAAAAAAATATCTCCATCCTGAAGATTGGTAAGAATTGATCCCAGATCTCCTACCCGCTCAATCGCCGGACCGGAAGTGATCTTGATGCTCGCTCCCATTTCCTTGGCAATAATGTAGGCCAGGGTTGTTTTCCCTAGTCCTGCCGGGCCGTAAAGGAGAACGTGTTCGATTGGCTCGCCGCGTTTTTTGGCTGCTTCAATGACAATTCGCAAATTTTTCTTTACTTTTTCCTGCCCGACGTATTCAAAAAAGCTATTGGGCCGAAGCGTAGTGTCCAGTTTAACATCCTCAATTTTCTCACTGGAATTGGTGATCATAAGCTGATGTAGATTTGTTCCTTAATTACCCGTTATTTGACCCCATATTAGAGAGTATACTACGATTTGACAAACTTTGAAAGTCGTGCTAAACTGGTCTGTCATCTGTAAATATGCGCTTTTGGGTGCAATTTCCGATGACTAGCAGTAAGCTGTAGACAATTGGTGGTGACTATCTTTTGCCATCAATTCAGGGAACTTTCTTGTCCAGATATGGGTGCAGGGGTTTCGGCTCTTGTTCTCCTCGACATTGTTCTCTCCCTGGGGATCACATTTCCAGGATTGTCTACAGATTAGTGATATATTCATGAAGCATGAAACATGCAACATGAAACAAATTAAAAAAGTTTTTTAACAAAGGAGGGAAGAAAGATGGAAACGAGGTATTTAATTCAAATAATGATAACTTTCTTGGTTGGAGCGACTGTTGTTGGCTTTTCGGCTATCACAGGGATTTGGCATCCAAATAACCCTTGGGTTTTTGCTAGCGCGATGGCAATTGGGGGATTTGTTGGTTTTATTGTTATTCCTATTTTCTGAACAAAAGTTTTGAGGAAGGAGGAGAAGACAATGAAAATTGTTATTCTTGTGGGACTTTCAATATTAGCAGTAGGAGCTATTGGAGCAGCGATCAAATTCAGGAAAGACAAACTCGGGCTAGTGTTATTAATTCTTATGATTATAGGAGCTGCTGCAACATCCTTTGGTTTTTTAGCACTAGGTAAGCAAGACGGTTATTTGACATTACAAAATGAGTTGACAAAAGAAGTTGACCTCAACAAAGTTCCCATTAAAGGATACCATTCGTCTAATGCTAAAATAACGATTGTTTACAAGGATGGTGAGATTGAAAAGGTTTTCCTGGTTAAAGGAACGACGGTCGAGGCGACAAAGAAATATCAACCCGGAGAATAATTGTGCTATTGCTCAAAAAAACTATAAAGGGACACGGAGAAATCCATGCCCTTTATTTTTTTATTAAACCCAAATGAATTGTCATGCTGAACTCGATTCAGCATCTAATTAGATTCCGGCTCGAAGGCCGGAATGACAAATACTTATCCAAGCAATGTTTCACTTAAATCTTTCCATTTGGGATTACTTTTATTGATTAAATCAATTTTCCATTCACGTTTCCAATTTTTAAGCTGTTTTTCTCTGGTTAAGGCGCTTCTGACATCTTCAGTCTGCTCAAAATATACTAATTTTTTCAAATTGTATCTTTTAGTAAAACCATCAACCAGTTTATTTTTATGCTCATAAATTCTTTTAGATAAATTACCAGTAACTCCGGTATAAATTACTGTATTAATTTTATTGGTCAAAATGTAAACACAATATTGTTTCATAAAAATTAGATCCCGGGTCAAGCCCGGGATGACATTAAAGCAAAACTTTTGATTTTTGCATTTTGATTTTTTATTTATTCTTCCGTTACTCTCTCCACTTCCTCCAATGTCGTCTCGCCTTCCAAAACCTTAAGGATCCCGTCCTGCTGCATAGTGAGCATTCCGTTTTCAATGGCTTTGTCGCGGATGTGGGTGGAAAGTTCGTTAGCATAAATCATTTCCTGGACGGCTTTGTCAATTACTAAGACCTCACTCACAGTGGTACGGCCTTTGTAGCCGATGCCGTTGCATTTGGCGCACCCTTTGGGCTTGTAAATGTAACTTCCGGGGGGAATTTTTACTCCCGCTTTGGGTGAAATTGACTTAATAATATTTTTTATCTTTTCTTTTTCTTCCGCGGTGGGCTTAATTTTTTCCCGGCACTCACAAAGTTTTCGCACCAGCCGCTGCGCCATAAATCCATTGGCGGCGGTGGCTAAATCATCGGTTCTCACTCCCATATTGAGAAGGCGGGGAATAGCGCCGGGCGCGTCATTGGTATGCAAAGTTGATAAAACCAAATGTCCAGTGAGCGCCGATTGAACAGCGATGCCGGCTGTTTCCTCATCGCGGATTTCACCAATCATCATAATGTCGGGGTTTTGGCGAAGAAGCGAGCGCAGGGCCGTGGGAAAAGTGTATCCTTCTTTGTCACTAACCTGTGTTTGTAAAATCCCCGTCAGCTGGTATTCAATCGGATCCTCCACGGTGATTACTTTAACTTCGGGTTTATTGAGCACCCGCAGCAAACTGTAAAGCGTCGTTGTTTTTCCGGATCCGGTGGGACCGGTATTGAGAAAAAATCCATTGGGCTTTTTGATTTCATGAAGGATTTTATCCAGATTTTGTTTTCTGATCCCCAGTTTATCAACATCCAGCGCCACCGCTCCCCGATTGAGAAGGCGCATCACGACTGTTTCTCCGTAGCCGCCTAAAATTATGGAAACGCGCACGTCCACTTTTATTTCAGTTATATTTTTAAACGGCCGGTCTATGGCTATGGAAAAACGGCTGTCTTTTACTCCTTGGCGAAGTTCAGCTTTAAGCCCGGAAAGTATTTTTATCTCTCCTAAAAATGTCGGGTATTCATTGAGGGGAATCCGCCCGATGGTTTGCAAAATCCCGTCAATGCGAAGGCGCACCAAGACCTCTTTCTCTTCCGGCTCGATATGAATATCGCCGGCGGAAAGCAAAAGCGCCGCCGCGATAACGTAGCGCAGAGCGTCTTTTTGATTAGCGCCTTTCAAAAACTCGGCGAATTTTTCGAAGGAGGATGTATTTTTAGAAACCTTTTCCAAATCTTCTTGAGGTATTTCGATCGCCCGGGAAAGCGACTGCTCCATTAATTTTTCATAAATCTCTTCAAGGAATTCGGTTTGCCCCGTCACCCGCCATACCTCTTCCAGTGAAGTGATTCCCTCAATGGCTTTCATGATCCCATCTTGCGCCATAGTTATCATGCCTTCTTCCAAAGCGGCTTGAGTTATTTCTCCTTCGCTGGCCATGTTTAAAATAAGTTTTTCGATTGATTCGCTCATGGTGAGAACCTCGAAAACTCCGATTCTCCCCCGATATCCCAGATTATGGCAACGGGGGCAACCTTTTGGCCGATATAATTGAAGGATATCTTTGGGGATTTCCATTTTTGACTTCGGGGAGATTATCGCCAGAATCTTTTTGATTGAGTTGGCTGTTTCCTTGGCGGGCTGATAGACCTCCCGGCAGTGAGGACAAATTTTTCGCACCAGGCGCTGGGCGATAAGAGCGCTCACCGCTGGAGCAATAAGGTTGGGTTTGACTCCCAATTCTATCAGGCGCGGAACAGCGCCAGCCGCGCTGTTGGTGTGAATCGTGGAAAGCACCAGATGCCCAGTTAGTGCGGCGTTAAGGGCAATGTCGGCCGTTTCTTCGTCGCGGATCTCGCCAACCAGAATCACGTCCGGATCCTGTCGCACTATCGCCCGCAATCCCTTTTCGAAAGTGTACCCCCGGCTCTTGGACACCTGCGTCTGGGAGATTCCTTTTATTTCATATTCCACCGGGTCTTCAATAGTTATTATTTTCACTCCCGGTACATTGATCCGGTTAAGAACGGCGTAAAGCGTTGTGGTTTTCCCGGATCCGGTGGGGCCGGTGTTGAGAATCATCCCATGGGGCTTTTCTGTCTGTTTTTGCACTTGCTCATAAGCTAGTCCCCGCAATCCCAGTTCCTCAACTCTCAAGAGGACATCGGCTTGATTGAGAAGACGCATCACGATGCTCTCTCCGCGGTTTCCGGGAATGATGCTGACGCGGATATTGATTAGCCCGTTTTCCAGATTGACATTGAAGTGCCCGTCCTGGGCAATATCACGGATGTTGAGTTTCATTCCTCCCATCATTTTCACCCGCGATATGATGAAGCGGTAAATATCCAGAGGCAGATATCCGACATCCTGCAGAACTCCGTCCAGGCGATAGCGCAGACGCACTTCTTCTTCCTGCGGCTCAAAATGAATGTCGCTGGCTTTCATCTTCACCGCCCCGGCCATAATGGTAGTGATAATCTGGGTGGTGGGAATTTCCCGGATCCTTTTTTTGAGTTCCAGCAGATCCTTGAATTCCCTTTCAAATTCTTCAAGGTCTTTTCCGCTAAGAGACAGGCGGAGAGCGTCCAGATTTTCCAAAAGCGGTGTCTCTTTATACTTATTCAGGGCTTTGCTAAGCGAAGAAAGCGAAACGACATAAAGGCGGATGTTCCAACCATTTTCTTGCTGAAGTTTTTTGACGTAATCCAGTGTTTCACGGCTTCCGGGATTGGTCAGCGCCAGCCGGATGTTTTTCCCAGCTTTCTGAAAGACGGCCACTTGAAAACGGCGCGCCTCCTCTTCGGGAAGAGAGCGAAGCTCATCGCCGCTCAAAGGAAAGAGATTGAGATCAACGTAAAAAAGATTGTGTTTTTTGGCCAGCGCCGCGGCTTGTTCTTCTTCCGATTCCTTACGCATTCGCCGCAGGACTTGAGACGCCCTGATATCTTTTTCTTTATCAGCCGGCAGTGTTTTGCGGAAAACTTTAACCATAGAGTTACGACTATTGTACCGCATTTTACACTGGCGAGCAAAAATAAAAAGTCAGAATATATTCTGGCTTTCTTTAATTTCTTTTTCCGAAGGCAGTTAAAAAAATTTAAAACGGAGTCGGGGAGCTTTGCTCTGTTATTTTTGAAAGTTTATTCACGATTTCCTGCTCGGCTTCGATCATGTCTTTTCCGCGCAGGCGAAAAGTAACAGAGTCCTGAAAGACACTCCCGCCAAAAAGAGAAGAAATTTTACCCAGGTCCTCCGCTTTGGCGCATTTGGCTATTCCGGCTAAAGTGTCAGTTGTTTCATTGTAAAATACTAGAAATATTCTTCCCGTTGAATAATTATCTTTAATTTTCTCTAAAATTAAAGGAAGGTCCTTAGGATTGCTTCGGCTCTGAACAAAGTCCTCTAGATACACCGGAGCCCAGACCAGCCCCAGATTTTCATCCCACTTAAGCCGGGCCATTACCCGTCCCCAGAGCTTCAAAATATGAAGCGGCTGGGTCTTATACAAGTATCTTACGATTCTCTTCTGATCGGCTCCTTTTTCCATCAGTTTAGCCGCAATGGTTAAGGCCTTGGGAGTGGTATTTCTTTTTTGAAAACTATTAGTGGCACTGATGATTCCGGCCAAAAGGCAATTGACTATCGTCTCATCCAGGGAGAAAGGATCCAGTGACTCAATCAGTCCTGCGAGAATTTCGGCAGTTGATGAAGCGGTCATATCTACAAAATTAATCTGCCCGAAATTATCATTAGTGCTATGATGATCAATGTTTACAATTGGAACTTCGTAAAATATGTCTGAGTTTTCTTCGTATAATTTTCCGACTGATTCCTTGTCAGGGCAGTCAAGCACCACCACGAGATCATATTTGAACTTTGCCGGAATAAAAGAAAAATCCTGGGGATCAATCGCGCCGCGTTCGGGAGTAATATAGATTTTGAATTCTTCCCCTTCAGTGGCAGTCCGCACATTTGTTATTTTGTTCAAACGGGTGTTAAAAGACAGCATGAAATCCCGCGCGCCGGAAATACGATGGGTAATTTCTTTGGGCTGGGGAAGAAAATGGAATTTTTGAACGCTTCCCGTATCATCGGAAAAAGCGAGAGTTGCTTCAATTCCTTTTCTTTTGAGAAAAAAATAAAAAGCCCAGCCGGAGCCGATAGCGTCTCCAGTCGGGTTTTGAGGAAGAAATATCAAGACCTGTTTGGCCTGACCTAAAAGATTTTTCAATTGCTGAATTGGCTCTAGGGCCATAATGATGACTTGTTAGCTTATTAACGAAAGAAAACTGTTTCTGGGTTGATATTACAAGATAGCAGGGTCGCATTTGGGTGTCAAGCCGGCGCTTGACTTTTCCCTTGTTTGGGTGTATAATTGCTGGAAGATTTGGTAAAGACAGATTTGAAATAACATCTATAAATCCCTTAAATAAAGGGAAAGGAGGATGAGGTGAAAAGGTTAACTTTAGTTCTTTTAGTTATTTTCATTGTCGCAGTATTGTTGGTTCCCACGGCATCATTTGCCTGGGACCGGGGACATCGCGGCGGACATGGTGGCGGTTATTACGGTGGCGGTCATTACTATCATGGTGGTGGTCATTATGGTGGTAATTTCTGGGGCGGGGTTGCTGTAGGAATTATCGGAGGAGCTGTTGCAGGTGCACTTACTTCTCCGTACTATTCTCCGTACTATTACACTCCAGCACCAGTCTACACCACGTCTTCGGATTGCCGGAGGATAATGGTAGTGGACCGGTATGGTTACCTGGTTCGTGAATATGAAGAGTGTTACCCTAACCCTGTTTACATTCGAAGATGGTAATACTCTATCAAAAACTAAAGGCAGATTGAGTTTCAGTCTGCCTTTTATCTTTTTTACATTTCTTGTTAACATAAAAACAGTATGAAATCTTATATCACCAACAGCTCCGCGGAAACCAAAAAACTGGGCGAATTACTCGCCCGCGAGCTTTACGGCGGGGAAATAATTTGTCTTTCCGGTGAACTGGGTTCCGGCAAGACCACATTTGCGCAAGGGCTTCTCAAGGGACTAAAAATAAAAGGACCGCACACGAGCCCTACGTTTGTGATAATAAAACAATATCACGTAGCACGTAACACTAAACACATAACAAATAAGAAATCAGAGTTGTTACGTGATATGTGCTATGTGTTATGTGACATCTACCATATCGACGCCTATCGTGTTACTGCTAAAGATATCTTAAATCTTGGTTGGGGGGAAATTATAAAAGATAAAAGTAATATAATAATCGTAGAATGGGCCGACCGGATAAGAAAAATAATTCCCAAAGGGGCCACTCGGATTAAGTTTGAGTGGGTAAGTGAAAATAAAAGAAAAATTACCCTCATGTCATCCTGAATTCATTTCAGGATCTAATACCAACACATTAAATTACCAGTTGACTTTTTTAACCATGGCTGGAAATTTAAACCGGAATTTTTGGAAAATAAAAAAGACAGATGAATTACAAACTGCCTAAAATTTGGATTGGGGATGCTCGCGAAGATTCTCGCAAGCATTCCCGAAAAATTAATCCCGCTGGAGTCTTTCTACTACTACTGCAATAGCTGGAAGAAGAGTTTCCGCTTCATCTTTTGTCCTTATCTCTTCAGAAAAAGCGATTTGCAGTCCGCAACGGTCATCATAACTGCTTGTGTAGTTCATAACAACCGCTCCTCTCCTGATTTTTTTAACTTCCTTTTCGAGATCAGCTGTGGTAAACTTCCACGACTCATTGTGCTTCCAACCGCTTCTGTTTTCGAAACGGTTTGGATACGCAAAGAACCAATAACTGTTGATGTCGTGCGTGATCGCTACATGCCTCGATCTGATAACGGTTATGTCGTTAACTGCATCCGTCTTGGCATGCCTGAATTCTTTTATCGGCACAGTTTTGATTTTTCCTGACCGTGCCAAATTTTCCAAACCCTTGAGAACACTGGCTAATGTTCTCTTTGCTTCTTCTGTTGGAAGGGTAAGTATCCCTTCCACAAGTTCTTCATAACTAAGCGTCTTCTTCTGGTCCATAATATGGCCTCCTTAAATTTTTGCTGTCCCGCCAAACTGGTCGGTAATCCTATTGATTAGGAAACAAGTTTTTTACTCTGTCCAAAGGACATTTTGGCAATTACTCAGATGACCAAATAACCGCCAAAATGCCCTCTGGAAAATATTAATGAACTGTAACGCTTTATTGTAGCAAAAAAATCAGGCGTTGTCAATAGCTTATTAATAATTTTTGCTTAAATAAACTATTTTAATTTGCTTCGCTTTTTATATTACTACTTAATGCCTTAATTAAAGCAAAAAAATGGAAATTTAGCTAGAATAAAAAGTGGCTTTTTAAAGCCAAAAAACAATATATTTTTAGCTATTGTAATATTTATAACAAGCTATATACTTAAAATAATGACAGATAATAAGCCAAAAAAACTCGTCCTCATCGACGGTAACGCTATTATTCACCGGGCTTATCATGCCCTGCCGCCGCTTACGACCAAAAAAGGGGAACTGGTCAACGCCGTGTACGGCTTTACTAGTGTCCTTCTTAAGGTTATCAGTGAACTCAAGCCGGATTATATTCTGGCCACTTTTGACTTGAAAGGACCGACTTTCCGCCATGAAGAATACAAAGAATACAAGGCCACTCGTCCCAAGGCCCCAGATGAACTGATCAATCAAATTGAAAGGGTAAAGGAGGTAGTCCGCGCTTTTAATATTCCTGTTTATGAAAAAAAAGGGTTCGAAGCCGATGACGTTATTGGCACACTGGCAAGACAAGCCGAGGAGAGCAAAGAGGATGGAGGAATTGAAAATATTATTGTTACCGGCGATTTGGATACCCTGCAATTGGTAGATCTAAAAACAAAAGTATACGCCCTGCGACGGGGAATGAGCGACACGACTGTTTACGATGATCAGGCGGTGAAAGAGCGTTATGGACTGGCGCCGAATCAGATGATTGATTACAAGGGCCTGCGCGGTGATCCTTCCGACAACATTCCCGGAGTGAAGGGCATCGGCGAAAAAACAGCCATTGAGCTTTTGCAAAAATATCATTCAATTGAAAATATTTACGCGAATCTGTCTGAAATCAGAGACACCCTTCGCGAAAAACTAGAGCGGGACAAAGCCCAGGCCATACTTTCTAAACGGCTGGCAACTATTCATAAAGACGTTCCGGTGGAATTTAACCTGAAGATTTCTGTCACCCAAGAATTTGACCGCGGAAAAATTTTAAACCTTTTTCAGGAACTTAATTTTTTTAGCTTGATCAAAAGGATACCCGGCACGAAACAGCCAATGGAATTTGAATCCGCGAGTGCTGAAAGCGGAGGAGTTAAGGACTTTAAATTTGAATACATAAGCCCGGACAAACTGGACGAATTCGTAAAAAAATTAAAAGAGCAAAAAGAAATTGCACTGTATCTTAGAACCACCGGGGATAAATACTATAACAGCGACTTGAAAGGAATTGCCTTTGCCTATGAAGCTGGGCGGGCGGGATACGTAGACAATATTAAAAATCAAATATCAAAAATAAAAAATGTTATTGAAGATGAGAATATAGAAAAAATTGGATATGACTTAAAATATGTCATTGAGGTTTTAAAAAAATATGACATTAAACTTAAGGGCGAATTATCTGACATTATGCTGGCGGCTTACGTTCTTGCTCCCGGAGGAAAAATTGAATTTAAAAATCTGGTTCTGGAGGAATTAGGGGAAGAAATAACGGCTCGCGGCAAAAAGGGCCAGTTGGGACTAGAAATAGATTCAAAGGAAGAAATAGCCGAGAAAATCTGCCAGGCTGCCGATTACATTTTCAAGCTCAAGCAAATTTACGAGCCAAAACTGGAAAAAATAAGCACTGCCCAGAGAAACGAAAACAATCTCAAAAACATCTTCCAAAATATTGAAATGCCGCTCGTTGAAATTTTAGCCCACATGGAAATGAACGGCGTAAAGTTAAACACCATAATTTTTAAAGGCATATCCAAAAACATCGAGCAGAAAATCGAAAATCTGCAAAAAAGCATTTATAAGCTGGCCGAGGGTGAATTTAATATCAACTCTCCCCAACAGTTGTCTGAAGTATTATTTTCCAAATTAAAGCTTCCGGCCGAAGATATCAAAAAAACCAAAACTGGTTACTCTACTGCTTCCGCGGAACTGGAAAAGCTCCGCGCCAAGCACAAAATAATCGAAAAAATTGAAGAATACCGGGAACTTTTTAAGCTGAAAACTACTTATCTCGACACTCTGCCGGACCTCGTTGATAAAAATTCCCGCCTTCATACCACTTTTAACCAAGCGGTAACGGCGACTGGCCGTCTTTCATCATCAGATCCTAATCTGCAAAATATTCCCATCCGAACAGATTTGGGACAGATTCTTCGCACCGCGTTTGTCACTGAACATGGCTTCCGATTGATAAGCGGCGATTATTCCCAAATCGATCTTCGCGTGGTCGCTCATGTCAGCGGCGATAAAAAGCTGATTGAGACATTTGCCCGGGGAGAAGATATCCATCGCGCGACAGCTTCCGAAATTTTTAAAACTTCTCCTTCCCAGGTAACCGAAACGATGCGCCGCAGCGCTAAAGCCCTTAATTTCGGCATTATTTATGGGATGAGCATCTTTGGATTTTCGGAGGCAGCGGGAATTGATCGAGATGAGGCCAAAAAGTTCATTGATGATTATATGGAAAAATTCCCCGGCGTGGCTGCCTACATAAGAGAGACGAAAGAATTTGCCAAGAAAAATGAATATGTGGAAACGCAGCTGGGACGCCGGCGCTATATCCCGGAAATTAACTCTCCCAATTTTCAAGTGGCACAGGCCGCCGAACGTATGGCTATTAATATGCCGATTCAGGGGCTCGCCGCCGACATTATGAAGCTGGCAATGATCAATATATACAAGGAATACCAAAACGATCCGGGGGTAAAAATGGTTCTCCAGATTCACGATGAAATACTGCTGGAAGTCAAGGAAGAAATAGCCGAAAAGGTAGCCGAAAGATTAAAAGAGATTATGGAAAATGTTTATCAGTTGAAAGTTCCTTTAGTTGCTGAAGTGAAAATAGGAGATAATTGGGGAGAAATCTGATGCAAATTATGATTCGAATTATATTCAAATTAAGATACGAATTTGGATTGTAATTCGAATTTAATTCGTATATAAATTCGCATATGCCGGAGCTGCCTGAAGTCCAAACAATAATTACTGATCTTAATAAGAAAATTAAAGGCGATATGATCGTCGGCTTTTGGACTGACTGGCCGAAGGCAATTAAAAATAAATCGGTTAAGAATTTTACAAGAGAAATTAAAGGAAGAAAAATTTTAGGGGCGCGAAGAATCGGGAAAAATATCTTTATTGATCTTTCCGGCGGAAAGACAATTTACATTCACCTAAAAATGACAGGGCACCTACTGGTTAAAAATCAAAAATCAAAAATCAAAAATCAAAAATATTTTAGGGAAAAAGTAAACCTGTATATTCACCACGTTTGGAAACTCAAAGCCCAAAACGCAAAACTTAAAACTTTGGAATTCTCGGATCTTAGAAAATTCGGGAAAATTTTATTAGTTGATACCGGAAAACTTAGGGAAATTAAAGAAATCAAAGAACTGGGAGTTGATATTATAAGTCCAGGCTTTACTCAAAAATTTTTTAATGCTTTACTGGATAAAAAACAGAACAAGAAAATCCGTGATATTTTAATGGATCAGCGTTTAATTTCTGGGATTGGAAATATTTACGCTTCAGAAATTCTCTATGAGGCCGGGATGCTGCCGGTAATATTAGCAAAAAATATAAACTCTCAAGAAAGAACAAAGCTCTATAATTCCATTAAAGAAGTGCTTGAAAAAGCTATAAAACTAAGGGGAACTTCTGATTCTGATTATCGAGACACTTCCGGGGCGCCGGGAAGTTTCCAAAAAGTTCTCCGGGTGTACCGGTGCGAAGGACAGCCCTGCCGGAAATGTGGTACAATGGTAAAACGGATAAGAATGGGGCAAAGAAGTGCCTTTTACTGTCCCCGGTGTCAACATTAACTGGTTACTAATTACGAATTATTTACTAATATACAAATATACGAATATTTTATCCTCTCTTTCTTTTTAGAAAGAAAATTAAGAGATTAAATTCGTATATTCGTATAAAATTCGCCCGCCTGCTTCAAAATTAATTATATGGCGGGATTAATGAAATTATTTGCTCCGAAAAAATAACTAACGATGGCAACTCAACAATGAAGCATTTCGGGCAGGTAATTCGTAAAGAAAATCATGAGTAAAAAGCAAAAAATAGTTATCGCTCTCATCGCCATTCTGGTCGCTGGATTAATTACTTACGCCACAGTGGGGCGGAAAATGATTCGTTCCAGCAAGGTAAAACAAATTAAAGTAGATCAGCAAGAAGCGGACGCCGGCTCTGCCAATCAGGGTCCGGTTAGCCCTATTTCCGGACTTTCCTGCGACAATTGGAATCGCCGGCCGATCGCCGTAATGCAGCCAGCTGATGTTCCCGCCCGCCCGGCTGCCGGCTTATCCGATGCGGACATGGTCATTGAAATGCCGGTTATTACAGCGACAATAACCCGCCTTATGGGAGTTTACGTCTGCAACGACCCGGATGACGTTGGTTCAATGAGAAGCGCCCGGCACGATTTTGTCCATCTGGCTAAAGGACTGGATGCTATTTTTGTCCATTGGGGAAGATCGGATTTGGAGTGGTTTAAGGAACAACTAAACAATGGGGTTATTGATCAGATTAATTGCAACGATGACGCCGGCAAACCAGGTCTTCGGCTCGGATTCTGCTATCGAAAAGAAGCTAATGGAACGATGCGGGGAGTGGATACTGGGTACGCAAAATTTTCAAAGCTTATTGAAGGGGTAAAATATTACCAATACCGCCTGGAGAATAAATTTTCCGGTTATCCTCACCAGGCTGAGCCCCCGATAGATCAGAGGCCAAGCGGCGGGCACTTGAGAGTGGCCTTTGCCGGTCCTTTCGCCGTTGAATATGACTATGATAGAAGCGCAAACAGTTATTTGAGGACCTGGGGGAATGTTCTTGATACTGATCGTAATAATGGAAAAAGAATAGTTCCTAAAAATGTGGCGGTTTTATTTGCCCAATCATCCCAGATTGAAGGCCAATATAATAATGTCCAGCTGGGTGATCCTTGGATGGACACTTCCGACTCCGGAGACGCTTATTATTATTTCAACGGAAAAGAATACCGGGGAACTTGGAAAAAAGACAAGGGAAACATTGCCAGTAAATTATTCTTCTATGACACTTCTGGCCAGGAAATAAAATTTGTTCCCGGCCAAATTTGGGTGGAAATTTTAGAGCCGGGGCAGCGACTGAAATGGGAACCAGTTCAGTAATCATATAACACGCAACATATAACATGTAACACAATAATTGGTTTCATGTTTTGGTTTCATATTTCATGATAATTTTTCTTTACGGCGAGGATGCCTTTCGTTCCCGCCAAAAACTAGATGAGTTAAAAAACAGGTTTCTTACAAAGTACGGAGCCCAGGCCAGCCTTAGCGTGGTTGATGCTGAAGAGAACAGGGAAGTTAGATTGGCCGACCTGATTAATTCCCCAGGGCTTTTTTCCTCTATTTATTTAGTTATAATAAAAAATCTTATTTCTGAACTGGGAAAAGATCAGCAGGTAGAGATACTCAATCTTCTGCGGTCAAAAAAATCCCTTCTCGGGAGCAAAGACATTGTTTTAATTTTCTGGGAAAAAGAAATTCCCAATGCCAAAAGTGTTTTATTTCAGTTTCTGAAAAAAAATGCGCAGACGCAAAAGTTCGCTAAATTAGAAGGTGCTTCTCTTGCCCGCTGGATGCTTGATCAGCTGAAAGAACTGAATCCGGCGCTGGAAATCTCCCGAAAAGTCCTGGAAAAAATCGCCGCTTATACCGGAAACGACCTTTTCCAAATCAGCAGTGAATTCAAAAAACTAGCGAGCTTCAGAGAAAAAGGAAAAATAACTGAGGAAGACGTGGATTTTCTAGTAACCTCAAAGATTAATATTAACATATTTGATACTATAGAGGCGGCTTCAGAGGGAAATAAAAAAAAGGCCTTGAAGCTCCTTCACCAACAGCTTCAGAGCGGAGAGGATCCTTTTTATGTCTTTTCTATGTATATTTATCAGTTTAGGAATCTGCTGAAAATCGGTGAGCTGCATTGGCAAGGAGTGGCAGAAAAACACAAACTGGCTAAAATTACTAAACTCCACCCTTTTGTCGTCCAAAAAACCCTGCCCCAGCTCAAAAATTTTACTCTCCAGAAACTTAAAAATATTTATCAAAAACTTCAAAAAACAGACGAGGAATTAAAGACAGGTAGAGCTGAAGATATCCAAGTAGAACTGGACAGGTTAATAATGGAGATTTGACTGCCACGCGAGAACATGAAAAATAAAAATTGACCCTGGAGCCAATTTTTTTTAATACAGTTAATTATTTACTTTTCCCCCATATTTTTTACCAGTTTATTAAGCCGCGTTTTCTTGCGGGCGGCTGTATTTTTTTTAATAACTTTTTTTTGTACTGCCTTATCAAGGGCTTTGACGGCAATTTTTAACCATTTCTTTGCTTCTTCACTATTTCCGCTTTCGGCAGCTTCCTTTGTTCTTTTTATGGCATTTTTTAAAATCCCTTTTATTTTTTTATTTTTTTCAGTTTTCCGGCCAGTAACCCGCATATATTTTTTAGCTGATTTTTTAATAGGCATAACATTTCCCTCAAATTCAAGATTTAAAAGTAAAAATCGAATTTGAAAATTAAAATTTATAGCTTAATATACACTTGCAAAAAATTACAGTTTTAATTATTTAGGCTCCTTTAATTTTTTATTTTGATTTCTTCGACTTCTTCTGTTCCTATTTCTTTATTTATTTTCCTGATTATGTCGCGCCGGTTCATCCAGATTTCATTGGCCCAATTTGAGTTTTTGGCTTGGAGAAAAAGTGTTTTTTTCTTAAAAAATTGGGGAGTTACATTTTCAACGCCTCGGCTACCATATTCTTTTTGAACCACTTGTCGGAAAATATAGAAAATGCTTTTGTCATCTAAATTTACTTTGGCCGAGGTTTTTTTACCTTTCAATAAAAGCTTTATTCTCTTCATAGCGCTAGCTTTTTATTGGCATAACTACATAGGCGTATTCTTTCACGGCTTTTTTTGTTTCATCACCCATCATTTGAAGAAGAGCAGGTGAAGAATTATTATTAACGGAAAGCGCCAAAGAATAGGTGTTAATGGAATTAATTCCGTCCAGGATGTAACGGGGATTAAATACAATTTCTTGATCCGGGCCGGATACTTCCGCGCGCAACTGACTTTTATTTTCTCCCGCTTCTTCTGATTGCGCCTGAATAACGACTTTTTTGTTTTTGGAATCAATTTTAAAATTTACCTCTCCGGATTTGCCGTGAGTGAAAATACTGGCTACTTTTACCGCCCGGGATAATTCTTCTTTACCAAGATACGCCCGAGTAGCGAATTCTTTTGGAATTATGTGTTTGTATTCCGGATATTTCCCGTTAATAAGACGGGACACAACCTTAATGGAATCAACCTGGAAGAAAATCTGGTTCTCTCCGATAGCAATTTTTACTTCCTGGGTTTCGTTGCCAATGATCCGCAATACTTCCGCAAAGGCCTGAGCCGGAATAATGAGTGAATTCACCTTGGACATAAATACCGGATATTTTCCGTCTTTTTCCTGCTTTACGGGAAGAATAGCTTCGGCCAGGCGAAAACTGTCAGTGCCGGCTAAATGAATCTCCTTCTCAAAAAATAGCACGTTCACTCCGGTAAGTTCCGGCCTGGCATTGTCGATTGAAACGCACACAAGCAGTTTTGAAATTATATCCCTTAATTTCTGGGCAGGGAGAGAAAATAGAAAATCTCCTTCTAATTCAGGAATAATGGGAAATTCTTGGGCGCCCAGTCCTTTAATTTGAGCGTCATACTCTCCGCTAGATATTTTTAAAATAGAATTTTTAACTTCCAAGGAAATAGTGTCACTAATCGGCAAATTACTGACAAACCCACTAATAAGTTTAGCTGGGACTGTTATTTTTCCTTCTTTTTCTATTTTTGCTCCTATTTTTAATGATACTCCAATTTCTAAATTAGTAGCTGAAGCTTTCAACATGCCTTTTTCCGTCTCCAATAAAATATTTTCCAGAATTGGAAGGGTTATTTGCCTTCCCACTACTCGCTCTGTGTTGTATATCGCTTTTTTAAAATTTTCCTGAGTGCAAATTAATTTCATATGTTTATAAAATTATTATATTATATAAATTAGATTATATTTATTACTATAAAAAGAATAAAATTAGATGTTTATTATTTTTTGCTTTAGTAAAAACAATTTTTTAATATTTAAATTGTGGATAAATAGGTTATTAATAGAATTATTTTTTGTGGGAAAAAGTTTATAAATTAGGAGAAAATAATTTCTTAATTTAAATAAACAATTTACGACATTCCTTCTTCACAGGTTAATTGAATAGATATTCAAGGGAAATACAAAGGAATATCCGTATTAGTACACATAATATCCACAGCTAGATATTATAAATCCTTTCTTTTATAATTTCTATTTCCTCTTTGAGCTTTTCATTCTCCTCTACCTCTCTGGATATTTTATCAAACGCGTGAAGGGCAGTGGTATGGTTGCGGCCACCAAACCGCTCTCCGATGCTAGGATAAGAAGTATTAAGCTCGCTTCGCATCAGATACATAGCAACTTGGCGGGCGCGGGCAATTTCCTTTTTTCTTCCTTTGATAATGAGCTTTTTGTCGTCAATGCCATAAAATTCTGAAACGGCGTCAATAATATGTTTGTGTTGTACACCCTTCTTTTTGCCGCTGGTGATTATTTCTGAAAGGGACTGCCGAACAAATTTCAAAGAAGGGGGTTTTTTATTGAACTCACTGATAGCAATAATTCTGTTTAGTGCTCCCTCAAGCTCCCGGATATTGCTTTTAATGTTCTCGGCGACAAACCTGATTGTCTCGTCATCCAGGTAAATGTCACGCTCGGCTGATTTTGCCTTTAAAATAGCCATTCTTGTCTCTAAATCTGGCTTTCCGATATCGGCTATCATACCTCCTTCAAAGCGGGACCGCAAACGCTCTTCAATGGTGGGTATGGCCTTGGGGGGTCGGTCGCTGCTGATCACAATCTGTTTGTTAATCTGGTATAAAACGTTAAAAATATGGAAAAATTCATTTTGGGTTTTTTCTTTCCCAGAAAGAAACTGAATGTCATCGATAATTAGCAAGTCAATTTTCTGGTAATCGGCTTTAAACTGGGCAATACTTTGGTTTTTTATTGATTCAATAAGTTCATTGGCAAATCTTTCAGAAGTTATGTATTTTATTTTTTTGTGGTCGTCTTTTTTTATAATCTCATTTCCAATTGATTGAAGAAGATGGGTTTTTCCCAGGCCCACCCCGCCGTAAATAAAAAGAGGATTGTAAGCCCTTCCTAGGTTTTGGGAAACTGCGTAACAAGCAGCACGCGCCAGCTCGTTACTTTCTCCAATAATGAAATTTTCAAATAAATATCTAGGATTTAAGCTGCTATCTTGGTGGATATCATAAGAATCTGACAAAGAGGCGGACATTCTTTTGCTCTGCTTTGGTATCTGGACGGCATCTACATTTTTTACAGGACTCTGAGAAGTTCCCTGGAAATTATAAACAGCGCAACTGACTTCTTTTATATCTTGCTGCAAATTGCGAAGAGAGCGGAGAACGTAAGCGTAATACTTATTTTCCAGCCATTCTTTAGCAAACCCATTAGGAACGCCAATGATCACCCGGCCGCCTTCATTAGAAAGAATAGTGGTATTTTTAAACCAAGTGACAAAATTTGCTTTAGAAATAGAAAGCTCTATTTCACCTAAGGCAGCTTGCCATAACTCTTCATTAGTCATATGTTTTAGAAAACACGATTGTATTATGCACAAGAAAGTATATCACGGTCAAGTTGTTCACACCAGTCAAATTAGTTCATAAACTTGTTTATAATATGTGAATAAGATATCAGATTCCGGGTTCTCGTAATCACTTAATGATGTATTGACTTTTCCGGGTCTGCTGATAAACTTTCCTATAGCTGTCGTTTATAATTTTTCAAGGGTAAAATCTCGATGAAGCGAACATATCAGCCCAAAAAAAGGCGAAGAAAAAAAAGACACGGGTTTTTGAAAAGGATGAAATCTAAACAGGGAAAAAAAGTTCTAAAAAACAGAAGAAGAAAAAAAAGAAAGAAGTTGACTCCTTAGCGCAACTAAAATTTGGAAATGTGAATTAAATTATAGTCCCCAAAAAAGAATGCTCCCGGCCAAAAACAGATTGACCAGAAAAGATGATTTTCAAAGGGTGTACCAAAAAGGAACCTTTTTTTCTTTTGGAGACATTACTCTGAAAGCGACTGAAAACAGCCAGAAAGAGACAAGAGTAGGTTTTTTAATAGAAAAAAAAACAACGAAAAAAGCGGCTAAAAGAAATAAAATAAAAAGATTACTGCGAGAAGCCTTTTCCCGACAATTAAAAAGAATAAAACCCGGATTTGATGTTGTAGTGTTTTATAAAGGAAAAGAAAGGATCGGCAAATTTCAACAAGTCGATTTGGCAGTAAAAAAATTATTGGAAAAAAGTGGCTTAATAAAGGCAAAATAAAAAACAATGAGCGCAATTTTTCACGACATTTTTTATCAACCTCTGTATAATATTCTGATTACTCTTTATAATGTTCTTCCCGGACAGGATTTTGGAGTGGCTATAATAGCTTTCACTCTAATACTTCGGACGCTTCTTATTCCTATTTATAAAAAGCAGATCGAATCACAAAAACGCCTCCAAGAACTTCAGCCAAAAATTAAAGAAATTCAGCAAAAGCATAAAAACGACAAAGAAAAGCAAACCAAAGAAGTAATGGAATTTTACAAAAAGAATAAAACCAATCCTTTCTCCGGATGTTTGCCATTGATAATCCAGCTGGTTTTTTTGATTGCCATTTACCGGATTCTTATAACTATTTCCAATTCCGCTTTTGCCGTAGAAGAAAAAGAATTGTATTCTTTTGTCAATAACCCCGGGGCAATCAAGCATTTCTTTTTGGGAATCGTGGATTTAACAAGGCCCAGCATAATTTTGGCGATTCTGGCAGCGGCCGCCCAATTTTATCAAACAAAAATGCTGATGAAAAAACAACCGGAAAAAGAAAAAAGCGATTCTTCCCGGCCGGATTTTACTCAAATGATGAACAAACAAATGCTCTATCTTGGCCCTCTTTTGACGCTATTTATTGGAATTAAATTTGCGGCTGGACTTGCCCTTTATTGGCTTGTTTCAACGATTTTTATGATTATTCAGCAAGTGTTTATTTCCCGTGAGGAGAAAAAACAATCCTAACGCTTAAATATAACAATTCAATGGAAAAAAAAGTTCAAGAAATTATCAAACAAACAGCAGAGAAGCTGGTAAAAGAAATGGGATTTAATCCTAAAGTGGAAATTGAAAAAATAGGAAAGGACGATGAAGAAAATCTGATCTGTAATATCATTGTTGATAAGGACTCCCATCTTCTTATCGGGCAGTACGGGGTTAATCTTCAGGCGCTTCAGCATATCATCCGGCTGTTAGTGAGAAAGAAAACAGATGAGAAGATAAGGTTTATTCTAGACGTTAATTCGTACCGCCAGCAGAAAAATCAATCGGTTATTGAACAGGCGCATGCAGCGGCAGAACAAGCTGTGACGGAAGGAAGGGTTGTAATTATGAGGCCAATGTCGGCTTACGAAAGAAGAATTATTCATTTGGAACTGGCCAACAACGAAAAGGTTATTACCGAGAGCATCGGGGAAGGAGAAAACCGGAAAGTGGCAATAAAACCGGCAAAAACATCCTTTTAGAAAAACAAGTAAAAGGTCCTATGGCTATCGCGCGAAAAATTGCTTACAATATTCTCTTTAATGTTGTAGCTAAAATCATCTCAACCGGACTGGCTTTGGTAGGAATAGGATTCATTACCCGCTATCTAGGGAAAGAAGGATTTGGAAATTACGCGACAGTGCTCGCGTTTTTCGCTTTTTTTGGGGCTTTAGCGGATCTGGGAATGTACGCAGTGGCTACTAGGGAGATTTCCCGTTCTGATGCTGATGAGCGAGGAATTATGGGTAATGTGGTGACGTTGCGCATTGCGAGCTCATTTTTTATAGCGCTCCTCTCCCCGCTGATTGTACTGCTGCTCCCCTATCCTCAGGAAGTGAAGATGGGAATACTTCTAGTCGCGTCGGCCTTTTTCTTTTCCTCAAGTTACATGGTGCTCAACGGGATATTTCAGAAAAACCTGGCGATGGACAAAGTGGCAACGGCGGAACTAATCGGAAAAATGGTACAATTAGGCGTGGTTGTTTTGGCAGTTCACTACCGACTGGGATTTCTGGTTGTGATCGCGTCAATCCTTTTTTGCATGATCGTAAATTCTACGCTGGTTTTTCTTTTGAGTCGCCGCTATCTGACTTTTCGTCTTTCTTTCGATTTTACCTATTGGAAAAAATTTCTTCGCGAGTCACTTCCAGTTGGAATTTCTGTTTTCGTCGCATTTGTTTATTTCAAAGCCGATACAATTCTACTGTCGATACTTAGAAATAGCGCCGACGTTGGAATCTATAATGCCGCTTATAAAATTATTGAAAACATAAGCTATTTTCCCGGTATGATTATCGGACTAATTCTACCCATTATGTCACACTCTATTTTTTCCAACCGCCGGCGTTTTGAAGATGTGTCCAATAAAACCTTTAAATTATTTATTTTGCTGGTCGTGCCGTTGGTTATTGGAACCTTTTTTTTGGCCGATGACATTATTGAGCTTATCGGCGGAGCAGGATTTTCCGAGTCGGCTTTGACACTTCGCATTCTCATTATAGCGCTGGCCTGCATCTTTTTCGGTAACTTTTTTAATACCATTCTTATCGCGGGGAATTTGCAAAAAGCGCTTATGAAGATTCTGATACTGTGCGCGGTGGTAAATGTAGGAACAAACCTGATACTTATTCCCCTTTACTCCTATACCGGAGCGGCTGTCACTTCGGCGATGACGGAAATTCTGGTAGTGGTTCTTACGTCTTACACAGTGGTGCGAAGATTGGACTATCGTCCCCGGGGTGAACATCTGGGAAGAATTATTGTTGCTGGACTGGCGATGGGAGCGGTTTTGTTTTTACTTCAGGACATGACTTTTATTATTCGAGCGGTACTAAGCGTTCTTGTTTATGCAGTCGCGCTTTGGATCACGCGAACGATTACCATCCGGGAGATTAGCAGTATTATTAGCCGGGAACCGCAAATTCCCTCCAAGGAAGTAGTAGTGTAAATTTATGGCACAGCCGAAGGTATTTATTATAATTCTTAATTACAATGCTCGCTCTACCCTCAAAGGATGCCTAGCGAGCATTTTTCAGCTTGAATACGAGAATTTTGAAGTAGTTTTGGTTGATAATAATTCAACTGACGGATCGCTGGAAGCGGCAAAAACATTTTTTCCGCGCGCCCACATTATTAAAAACGGCGCCAATCTCGGCTTTGCGGCAGGAAGCAATGTCGGAATCCGCTATGCGCTGGAAAAAATGGCGGACTATATTTTTCTTATCAATCCCGATGCGATAGTGGAAAAAGACACTCTGCGCATACTAGTTAAAGAAGCTGAACAAAGTGCTAATGCCGGAATTTTTAGCCCTCTTATTATTAAAGAAGACCATTATTCAGTCTGGTTTGCGGGAGGAAAAATAAAGTGGCTGACAATGAAAACGGTTCATATTTTCGAGCCCCTTTCAAATAAGCCCTATGAGACCCAGTATATCTCTGGCTGTACCATGTTTGTTAAAAAAGAGATTTTTCGCCAAATCGGGCTTCTGGACGAGAGATTTTTTCTATATTACGAAGACGCTGATTTTTGCCTGCGCGCAAGAAAAGAAGGATTTAAAATTATGGTGATTCCTCAGGTCCAGGTCTACCACTATGAGAAAAGTGAAGGAAACCTAGAAAATAAAATTTACTGGCTGGTGATTTCCGGAATAATTTTCTTCAAAAAAAATGCGCCGGTGATTTTAAAGCCGTGGATAAGTTTTTACACGGCATTAAGAAGAATAAAAAATCAGCTGGATGTAAAATTCAGGAAAAATAATTTGGCTGAAGTTGTTCAAAGGGCGTACGGTGATTATAAAAATGTTAGTTAAAAATGTCATTCCCGCGAAAGCGGGAATCTAGAGAATTTTCTAGATTCCGGCTCGGAGGCCGGAATGACATATTATATGGTTTTATCTTTCATTATCGTCAACTATCAAAGTGAAAAATATTTAGAAAATTGTATTTCTTCAATTAAAGAAAAAGTTTTAAGTGTGGATTATGAAATAATTGTTGTGAATAATGACAATGGCAACTTAGAAGCTAAGCTTGCAAATGAAATAAAAGTTATAAAAAGCGAGGAAAATATTGGTTTTGGAGCAGCAAATAATATTGGTGCGAGGGAAGCAAAAGGTGAAATATTATGTTTTTTAAATCCAGATACGAAAGTTATTTCAGAAGATATTAAGAGTCTGCTGGACGAATTTGATAAAAATGACAAATTGGCAATCATTGGGCCGAAATTATTAAGCGATAAAAATGAAGTTCAATGGTGGTGCGCCGGGAAAGAAGTAACCGTTTGGAGCATTATATTAAATAACTTGGGCTATAGGCGCGACAAAAAAATTTGGGAAAGTTCTAAAAAAATCAAATGTGCCTGGGTGAGCGGCGCGGCGATGTTTATCCGGCGGGAAGTTTTTGAAAAACTCGGCGGATTCGATGAAAAATTTTTTATGTATTTTGAAGATATTGATCTTTGCAAAAAGGTGCGAATAGCTGGATATAAAGTTTTATACTATCCAAATTTTGCCATAAAGCATTTTGGCGGCAGGAGTTTTTCACTTGACAGAAAGGCACAGAAATGCTATTATTATAAATCTCAAAAATATTTTTTGAGAAAATGGCTCATTAGTCAATAAGAGGCAAATTTATGTAAATTTGCCTCTTTCTTTTTGCAACAAAGCCCGAAGTATGCGAGGATTATTACATGGTTTATAAACTGCTTTTATTGTTCTGCCTCTATCTTCCCTTTCAAATCGCCTTAAATCCCAGCGAAGGAATTGACCTTGCTTCAGTAAGGGTAATAATCCCAATCCTGGCTTTATTATGGATTATTTCAGGTCTCAAAAACCGGCGGATTTTTATTCCAGCGAAAATACAGACGGTTTTAATCATATTTTTTTTGTTCATAGCTGGCCTTTCACTATTTTGGGCAGATAATCAGGATTGGGGATTCCGGAAACTTTTGTTCTTGCTTTCAATCTTTCCGGTTTATTTTGTAGTAACCAGTATTATTCAATGTCATTCCCGCGAAAGCGGGAATCCAGAAATAAATGGCGTAGATTCCGGCTCAGGGGCCGGAATGACATATCTGAATGTCAAAATTATCAAATTTCTCGTCTGGGGCGCGGGAGTTACATCTGTAATTGGCATAATTCAATTTCTTCTGCAATTTATGATTGGGCTGGATAATACTGCTGCAATTTGGAGAAATTACGTAACACCTCTGTTTTTAGGAAAATCATTTACTCATGCTGTTTTAGAATATCCCAGCTGGCTGGTTAATGTTTCCGGGAAAGATTTTTTAAGGGCCTTTTCGACATTTCCCGATCCGCATATGCTTTCTTTTTATTTAGGGCTTTCGCTACCTTTGGCAATAGGATTATACTATGCTTTTAAAAAAAATATTTATTTATTTTTTTCTTTAATAATTTTAATCGCGAATCTCCTTACCTTTTCCCGTGGAGGGTATATCGGCTTGGCTGCCGGCCTGATTTTTATAGTTTTATATTTTGCTGTCAATAAAAAAATATCGGCTAAAAAACTTTTAGCTTCTCTTGTGCTGACACTGATTGTTTTGGCGTCTCTGGCGCTCACGCCAATCGGGAAGCGGGCCATTACCAGCTTCAGCACTGTTGAGGGCTCAAACAAGGTAAGATTTGAAAACTGGAATCAAGCGGTTAAAGTAATCAAAAATAATCCGCTGGGAGTGGGAATCGGCAATTATTCCTATGAAATTGAGCCCAGCGCTCCCTACCGGAAGCCGATTTACGCTCATAATTTATATCTTGACATCGCGGCGGAAACAGGAATTATCAATGCCATAATCTTTATATTGCTGGTCGTTTTTTCAATTAAAGATTTTGTGAAAAAATCAAAAGATAATATTTTATATCTAGGGAGTGCGGCGGGACTTGTGATTTTTTCAATCCATTCAGTTTTTGACACCGCGCTTTATTCAGTGCAAGTTCTGCCCCTGCTTTTAGTAATAATAGCTTTATCTGCTTCGAATAATTCCGGTAACACTATACTGCGGCCGCGGCATAGTGTTACCGGATGACCGGATTAAAATATGGCTGCAAAAGTAAATAAAATATTGATTCCGCTGACAATACTTTTAATTCCGGCTTATCTGATCAGGTTTTCTGTTTTTGGCATCCCGACTAATTTGCTGGAAATTTTGGTTTTGGTGGTTTTTATTTCGGCGTTTTTGAGCAAGCAAAAAATTGATTACAAAGAATTTTACAAGCAAAACAAAGTTTATTTTTTTGGAATACTGCTGGTAATTGCCGGACTTTTTATATCAACGGTGGTGAGTGGACATTACCGAATCGGATTCGGAATAATCAAGGGATGGTTTATTATCCCACTTGTTTTTTCTTGGGTTTTAATCAAGGAAATAAAGAAGAAAGAAGATTTAGAAAATATTTTAAAATGGCTTTATTTAGGCATTTTTGGAGTAGCTGCAATCAGTTTAATTTATTATTTTCAAGGAAATGTAACTTACGACAGCCGGCTCAAGGCCCTTTATCTTTCGCCTAATCATCTGGCGATGTATCTGACGCCGGGAATAATAATTGGAATCTACTTAATTCAAAATACAATTTCTCAACTAACGGGTGAATCTTACAAAGAGATGCGCTTACTTGCATATACAGGCAAAAGCTACCACTCGCTGTTTTTTAATACAATCTCCTTTTTAATTATTCTGTCTAGCTTGTACCTCACCTATTCCTATGCGGCGTGGGTAGCGGTGATTTTGAGTTTAATTATCACGGCGCTTTTTGGCAAAAGAAAATTAAGCAAAAAATTTGTTTTGATTGGAGCAATAATTATTTTACTTATTATTATGAGCCAGTGGAACACTGAAAAAATGGAAAATCTCAAAAACTTTTCCCGATCTTCTCTGGAATCAAGGGTCATCATCTGGCAATCAGCGACGAAGATTCTTAAAGATAATGTTATCTGGGGGATCGGACCGGGAAATTTTCAAAATATTTATCTGGAATATCAAAAATATTTTCCACCCTATCTTGAATGGGCGGTTCCCCAACCCCTTAACCTATATCTTGCTTTTTGGCTTCAGAGCGGGATTTTTGGATTTATCGGGTTTTTAATTTTAATTATTAAGTGGATGCATGAAACATTAAAAAATGAAAAAAACAGCTTATTTTTAATAGAAGCTGTTTTATTGGGAATAATGCTTTATATATTAATTCACGGTTTCATTGACACGCCCTACTGGAAAAATGATCTGGCTGTTATTTTTTGGATAATATTTTCTCTGAGAATAGTAGCAAGCCAACTGAAAAATCCGAAGCTATTAGCCCAAACTTCTTAAAGATTGATTCCGTATAGCTTCCCGTCAATCCGGTTGATGAAAAAAAGTTCTTCTTCCGAAGGAGAAAGAAAAAGATGGCTAGCATCAAGGCTTCCTTTCATATCTTCCAGTTCAACAATTCGATCCTTTTTCCCGGTGGACATGTCTACTTTCCAGAAAGTATCTTTAGTTGTAACCTTTTTTTCTTGATAGTCGTTTGGACGTGAGTGTTGGAATACTAAGGTTTTGATATCCTCCGCCGTTGCTATTAATTACAGCGAGCATTATTTTTGAGCTTCCTTTCGCTTCAGCGGAGCTAACTAGGGCCTTTTCTCCATTGGGGGACCAAAGGTAATCCGCTCCGAATTTTTTCGAAAAGATTGTTTTTGTTTCTCCACCAGTCACTCCCACAATCTGAAGAGATGTTTCTTCAAAACCATTGGGAGCATTCCAGAAAGAAATTAGGGAGGTCTGGAGAACAGGTGTTAGAGAAATAAAGCGAAGTGTAGTGTCTGCCAATTTTTCCCAGTTGCTTCCGTCAGGATTGGCAATATTAATACTCCGCTTTTTTGTTTGAGAATTGAAATGCTTGTAGATAATTTTATCGCCCAGATTAGTCCAAGCAATACTGTCAATTCCATCTTTAAGCCGTTTTCCTTCCTGGGTAGTGTAGTCGTAGAGATAAAAGATAGTTTTTCCTTCTTTGTTAAACACCGAAATCACTTTATTCTTATCCGGTGACCAAAAAACATTTTCCAGTCCCTTGAGATCTTCGCTTGAGGTCATTCTTTTATTAGTTCCTTTTAATGTAACTTCATAAACGTTTCCATTAGAGCGGGTGTAATAAGTGATATGCTCACCATCTTTGCTTATCGTCGGGGAAATAACCGCTTCGTCAGTGAGAGGATAGATTTTTTCCTTTGACTTTTCTTGTTTTTTCTCCGGAGCGGCTTTTTCTTCCTTTTTAACAATCTCTGGAGAGCCGGCTTTTTTCTCTTTAAAAGCAAAATTATAAACCCCCCAGAAGAGGAGGATGACAAGAAGAGCGACGAAAGAAATTATAAAAACCTTTTTAGCCATCTTATATTTAAAGCTTAACTAGTTTTTAAGAAGTTGTCCTCCTTCGCAAAAACTTAGCTTATAAATACCGCCTCCAAATTTTTCGTTGACCGTATATGGTACAGTAATAGAAACTTTGAGCTTACATGCGTCTTCTTTATTAATTTTAAGAGCTCTTAAAAATTCCTGCTCTGCCGCAATCTGGGCTTTTTCAGTATCTTTGTTAAGCAGAGCTATAATAAAACCTTGATCCCCGGGATAATATTCAATTAAAAAATCTTCAGTTGATTGAAAAGTGACACCGCCCATTGAAAGTTTTTCAACAGGATTTTCGGTTATATCAGTTATTTTGACTTCGCCTTGTTCAGTTTTTATTGTTATCTTTTCCGGGCCATATCTTTCCCTAAGAATAAAAAAAGCAAATATTCCTACCGTCAAAATCACTATAATTGTAATGAGCATTGTTTTTTTTGTAAGCATATATAAAAGAATTTTAGAAATTACAAACACTATTAGCGCCCCAGGCTCTCCAGCCGCTTGACTGATAAATTGAACAGGCTGCTTGAATATTTGTGCTGGCTGTTTGAGCGGCGGCGACGCACTGCTGGTATAAAGTTTGATTCGTGACAGTGCAGTTATGATTACGACCTGTATATGGGTTACTAAAAGCTGAAGGGCAATTCAGGCCAGCGACAGGATTAGCACTAATATTTATTTGAAACAGTCCCCAAGAAACTACCTCGTTGCCCGGCTGGCATCTATCTACTCCACTAGCCCTCCGTTCTATTCCACCACTCTCTGCATTGCAGATACCAGAGGCTTGCTCGGCTACAGAAGCAAAACAAGTATTTCTTAAATTTTCTACTGAACAAGGGCCAGTAGATAGGGGCGCACAACGTACCGGAGGAGGATAAACACCGGGCGGTCGTGCGGGCGGAGCTGGCTTTGGCAATTCTACTGCTTTCAAGGTGAGATTTATCTTAACCAAATCCGGATTAATGACATAAAGTAAGAGCCAAGCAGCCAGAGCAATAAGCAAACCAAAAAGAGCATCAAAAATCACCTTTTTGGCCGATTCCATCCGGGAGGTGTTACCGGCGCTGGTCATATACATAAACCCGCCGATAGTAATCATTAGAAGCGCGGCGATCCCGACCGTCCAGATGGCAAATTTGGTAATGGAAAGAATGTAGCTGGGAAAAGTAGTGGCTGCGGTCTCAAATCCTGGGATTTTTTCCATCGGGGTATATTCATATGCTGCTGTCTGATAAACAAAAGAAATACAAAAAACAGCCAATAGTAAGAAACCAGCGATAAAAAAAGGTAAGTAAGAATTAGCTTTTTTCATAAGAAGTTTCTTTAGGCCGATAGGTCTCAGGAATGAAAGCAAAGACAACTCCCGTGGTAATTAGAATAATGGCGATGGTAAGAATAATTCTTAGCAGAAACATAATCTGGGTTGGCAGATGGGAAAGAAGGCCAGCGAGAAACTTACCGCTATTTTTTAAAGTCAGTGCTTCTTCTTCACTGGATAAAGCAACTTCAACCTGAAGCGAAACCGGCATATATTTTTCCGTGGACTCAAACTGGGAAATATTCCAGATTTTGTTGAGCGCTTTTCTTATGTCGTTTGATGTCTTATATAAAGTATTCAGTCCGATGTTATAAACATCTCCGGCCTCTTTTTCCGCCGTGAGGTTTAATCCAGCCGAGTTTGTTAAATCGCTAAAAAGTGCTCCGTCAATTGTCCATTCGGTCTTTACCCCTTTCCCAATATAGTTTTTCAACCAGGCAGGATGGAACTCGGCTTCAAGTCCTACTTCGTTTCCCGTGAGTGTTTGGAAAACTGATTCACTGGAATCAGGAAATTGATTACCATCCAGGTCAATATACATTCCTAAGTATTTTGGCCAGCAGAATTGCTCATTAGTAGAGATTATTTTCACGAAAGGGTCGATAACTTGAAAAACCCGAGTCAAATGAATTGTCTGGCCGGTTTCCACGTCATTGGCGGTAACGTCAATAGTATATTTGTCGCCCGGGTCGCCAGTGGCCGGGAAGAAATTAATTTCTTGCTGTTCAGAAGCAAGACAATTCTTTTCTGAAATATTAGTGGAGTCGCAGAAAAGCGTCTGACCGTTAATTGTCCAGGAAAAGTTTTTAAGATTTTCTTTATCAACTTTAAGTCCGATAATCTCGTTTTTCAGGACGTAGCAGACGGCCGCTTCTTCGCGGCTGGTGCAAATTTCATTACCCTCGTTTAGTATTAAGGGTCCGCCAGTAGCGGAAAAATTCGTATCCACCGGGGAAAAAGCCCGAATCTTTTGATCGGTAGTGAAGACCTTAATGATAACATCGCTTCTTCCTTCCCGGGTTGTGTTTTCATCCAAGCTTTCTTTCGAAGAAGGATAATTTTCATTAACTACGACGGAGACCTTCAAGTATCCATAGCCGTCGCCAGAAAAGACATTGTCATCAGTAAGATCAAGTTTAAACTTTAATGAAGGAATATTAATTCCCTTAAGAGGAGTAGTTTTTAAAATACACTCTTCTTCATCCCCACCTTCGCAGATAGTTTGCCAGTCGGCGGGATTGGAAGAAGGAAATCCTGTCTTGCTAATAGCTATCTTCCAGGTATAAAGTAGTTGCTGGCTTTCCTGATCAGCATTGGCAATGGTTGCTTGAGTATTTACTACGTCTCCCATTTCGTCACCGCTCGAGTCATTTATCGGATTTTCCGGAGAATAGGACAGGGAAACATCCAATTTTTTCGGCTGGAGCCCTTCTTTGGGATCAACAAGATTATCTTCTAGGCAGTCATTGAAAAAATCCTCATAGTCATCGTGATCAAAAGCCGGAATTTTCACGTTGTATCCTTTTATGCTCTCGTAATAGTACGATTTGCTTGAGTCCGGAATGGAGCAGTCGTTTTTAGGCATCGCCCACATAATCATAAAAGACGAATCGTCGTGTTTGGCGGGAATCATCGAAGTCCCTTCTACCAATACTCCGACCTTATCTCTGTCGTCATAATTCCAGGTGAAAGTAAACTGGCCCACTCCGACAGCATTGGCTTCGTCGCGGTTGCCGTTGTCGGCCGTGTCCGGATCGTGAGGATTAGTCCACCAGAATTCCTCTTCCTCTTCTTTGAAATCATTATCTCCTACTTTCTCATCGTTTAAATCTCCCTTATAGTCGGGAAAAAGATGATGAGGAAGAAGATCATAGCACTTGTTAGATACACTGGATGATTCTCCAGTAGAGCAAGTTGGTGTTTCAAACCCAAAAGAACTGCAAGCGTCAAGATTAGGGTCGGGCATATCATTGCACTCTCCTTCAAGATTGTCAGTGTCGATACATAATGGGTCGCCGGAAGAACAGACGGGGATTTGAGTGGAGGGATCGCAAGTCATAGCTGTTTCAGTATCATTGCAGGTTTTGTATTCAATGTAGTTGCCTGCCCCATCATCGCAATTAAGAGTTTCAGTTTTTACGCATTTGGCGACTGTGCCACTAGGGCAAGTAAAGCTGGTATTGGAGGTTTCGGCTAACTCATAGTTTATACCACTTACGAAATCGTGAATGTAGCAGTAAGCTGTTTCATCTTCCTGCTCTTCTTCGTTTTTATTGGCACCTCCCCAGCGGGCAAGATAGCCGTCTTTATCATCATCGGAGCTGTAGTCGGCCCTTGTTGTATCATAGCCGTTATTGGTGATATAGCGCATCGCTTCCACCTTCCAGTCATTGACAGTTATCTTTCCATTCCCGTCAGCATCGCATTTCTTCTTTGTTTCAGAGCTGGGCGAGTCGGTGGGGCCGCAGCCGCTGTGGCGCAAATACCAAGTGTAGTAAAGTTGTTCTTTGGCAATGTTGAAATACTGGGGAAGCGCTTCGGCGGTTATTTTTTCCCCCGGCCTGGGATCAGCAGGATTAAAAAAAAGCATTACTTCCGGAACATTCTTTTTCTGGTCGGACACGTTAAAATTTTCTCCCTGATTCTGAATGCTTTCAAGGTTTAGATGATAACGCCTTTCTAATTCGGCAGCCACCGAGGAGGGAGAAGGAATAGACAAAGCAAAAGCGGGAAAAGCGCTAAGAAAAACTGCTTCAGCGGCAACCGTGAGGACTAAAAGAATTCTCTTTATGATCTTTAATATTTGTTTTTTCATTATTTTGCGAGGCCAATAACTAAAGCATCGGCGATGATGATAAAAAATAAGCTGGTTCCGAAGGAGTAAAAAATTGAACGGCTCTGATAAGCGACAATTCCAGCAAAAGGAGAAACGATAACATAAAGGGTGGTTGACCAGTCAAGTCCGCCAACCAGGAGGAAAAAAGTCAGAAACACGGCAAATTGCACCGCAATCGACCAGTATCCTATTGCCCGCGACAATCTCAGCATAATAAACCCCCGGAAAAAAAATTCGTAAAGCGCTGCGAACAACCCAACCAGGAGAAGTTCATACGAGATAAAAAACACAAATCGTTCGGCTATCAAGCGAGGCGGATGGTAATGTTGTGGGAGATTAGTGTAGTGGAAGAGAATGTAAAAAGTCAAAAGTGAGCCCAGTAGCATTATTCCCATCCACAAAATACCTCTTTGCCTGTCTCCTGTCTGAAGACCAAACTTTTTAAGCGACCCTTTTAGTATTATTTTAATATATAATACCGGAATTACCAAGAGAAATGCCATGGTCGAGACAATCTGCTGGAAGATATTTTGAGTGGGGAAAACACTGTATAAAATCAGGCAAATTAAAGCCACGGCGATAGTTATCAGTAAATTCTTGTTATTTACGATGATTCTCATTAAATCTAATGTAAGTTAATCGAGAAAAAATCAATCCTGTTATTATCATACTATAATTTCAAGTATTTTACTAGCAGCAAAATACCGCCGAGGACGATGAAGCTGTCGGCCAGGTTGAACGCCGGCCAAAACTTAAGGTCAATGAAGTCGATAACGCAGCCAAACATTATGCGATCAATGATATTAGAAGTTGCTCCGGCCAGAACAGGAATTATGAATAATGAATTATGAATCACAGATTTTTTGCTAATAAAGGCAAATATTAAAATAGTAATTGCTAAAAGCCAAAAAAGCCAAAATAAAATCTCGGGTACTTTTATTCCCCAGGCAATATTTATGTTGCAAATATAAAATCCGCCCCCTTGGCGGATTAGATACTTAGAAAACTGGTCGAGAGGGACTAGAGCAAAAAACAACAGCGCAAAAAGTATTTTTTTGGTTTTTATTTCAGGGTCCATAATGCCTACTTGCACCGGATGCATGTCTTGGCGGCGGGATAAGCCCGCAGTCGCTCGATGTTTATCTCTTGACCGCAATTGCCGCAGGTTCCGTAAGTTCCCTCTTCCATTCGTGCCAGAGCGTCGCCTACATCTTTCAGGCGCTTTTCAAGAGTGCTCTCCAGGGCTAAATTATCAGTGTATTCCTCAACTTCTGACGCGTTTTCATCCACATCGGTGCCAAGATCGCTAAATTTGGTTTTATAGTCCCCAGGAACTTCGGTAGGGGCGGCAAAGTTTTTCAGCTCGTTTTCAAGACGATTTTTTTCTTTGAGAAGCTTTTCTTTCAGTTCCGTTTGAATTTGAGGGTCAATGGCCATAGCAAAAGATTGTTAGAAAATTAAAAGATGGAAAATTATTCCGTCTTGTTTTTATTGTACTGGTAAACAGTGATATTGTCTAGATAAAAATGTTTTCAAGATGGCTTATTTTAAATGCTTTTCGGTTTTCTCCGATCCAAACGGAAAGAGCGTCAAAATGATACGGCTTATCCCAGGCGTTTTCCTGCTTAATATAAAACAAGGCGATTTTGTTTAATTTGTGAAGCTTGGCTTTGGTAATATTTTCCTCGGGAAGCGACTTATCGCCAGCGGAAAGCTCCCGCGTTTTTACTTCCACAAAAACGATCTCGCCGTTTTTTTTGGCAATAATATCAATTTCACCAAGTCTTCGCCCGAGAGGATTTTTAAAATTTTTTTCCAGAACCTTGTATCCTTTGTTTTTTAAATATTCTGCCGCAATTTTTTCGCCCAGCTGCCCGGTATTTAATTTCTCTTTTTTCCAGAATAAAAGCTTCATAATCAGATTATAGCAGAAAAAACAAAAAACACCCTTGGCTGGTGTTCTTTTTCCCAATATTTATCAAACAATAACTTTAGTTATTGACTGATAGATATTGGGAACCGGGCGCTACTAACGCCCATAAAAATATAATTTTTTAGCGAGAGCGCCCGGTGTTTGTTGTATTGTCAACACACCAAGAGCACTTTTAGCCGGGTGAGAGGCATAAAATGGCATTCTTTGGGTGTGTATTTTGTACAATACCCCATGACATCCACTTCTGACTTAGTAATGTCTTTCCTCTACTATTCTCTGGCTTTTAGCCTTTTATCAAAGAACAAACTTTTTTATTTTTTGTATTTGTTTAAAAAAGTTTTTTTGTTTTTGTTTTAGGGTCTTGCTGTCAGATAGCAAGCGCCTAGTCCCGACGGGTAACTACCTTAAGAGACAGTCACTCGTTGGGGACTAGGACTTGAACAGTAGAAGAATTCCAATCACAAATAGGGGGAAATTGTGATTGGAAATGCTTCCACCATTCGTTTTTAGGGCTTTTTAAGGTACAACCTGTCCTTATTATAGCAGAAAATAAACTAAGAGTCAATTCTCCCTAAGAAATTTTTGGCTAATCTTAGCGTTTAATCGGAAAGAAAACATCTCGGTATTATCCCAAATTGTCCTAAGAAATAAATACGGCATTCAGAAAAGTGATTTACTTTTTCCGGCTTAGTTAGGTAAAGTGTGGAAAATAAGCCGCATTCCTGACAAGTTATCAACAGGTTATTAAGAATTTTAAGCAACTATTGTTTTTCTGAGCCTTTTTCTTGGACTTTTCCGAAGGGCTCTAAAGAGCTATTTTGTCCAGTATCGCCCGGATGGTATTTTTGCTTGTTCCAATAACTAATTGGTCGGCGGTAACAGCGTAGTCAATAGAAAGTGACTCTTCTGGATTAAGATTGGCGTAACGAATCGAGAAGTCCTTGTATGTGCTGCTTTGGAATAATTTGTCTTTTTCCTGCGGGACAGCATCGAGAAAAAGGAAAGAGAGATCATTGATAAGTGTTTTTTCCTGGTTCTTCATCGCGGCAGTGGCTCTTCCCTTGTCTTTAAGATCTGCTGCTATTCCTATTCTAACATTTTCCGAATCGGGATAAAAGAAAAGAGAAAATTCTTCTCCTAAGTTACTTAATACCGGAGAGAGCTTGAGTCCCGAAAGAACAGCAAAGATATGAAACACTATGGGGTTATTGTTGCTGTCAGTAATGATAAACTCGATGGGAGAAGTTGTTTCTGATTTTTTAATTTCAGAAGCAGTTTGAGCAAGTGTTTGCTTAAGTGTTTCAGGAGTGGCTATTTCAGTGTCGATGGAAAGATAGTTAGGTTTCTCCGCTGAAAATTTTTCTTCGATTTTTTCAACCGCTATCGGCTCTTCAGCGGGAGAAGGAATAACTGCTTCGGGAGTAGGAGCTGGGGCAGACGCGTTTCTGGTCAACCAGAAATAGTATCCTCCGGCAGCCAAAGCAAGAAAGGAAATAATTAAAGCGCTAACCAAAAGTATTTTTTTCCAATTAAAACCGCGTTTTGGATATTGCTCAACCGGTGTTTTAGATTCCCGGCGCGGAAGAGACGGACCGCTTTTTTTAGAAAGATCGTCTGGACGAGAAGCCGGAGAGTAGAATTTGGGAGAGGGAGGAACATTTAAAAAAGGGCTGGAGGATTGAGAAGTATCAGGCCTGTACTCTGCCGAGTTGTGACGCTTGGGAGGGGCGAAAAAATCTTTTTTTCTTTCCGGGTCGCTATATTGCCTTGCTTCTTCTGGTGGAGCAGTCAATCCTTCAATAGCATTAAGATCATCCTGCATTGTATGAAGCGGAAAGTCCTCGCCGGCCGTGCCAGATCCCCTTTTTGGAATGTCGGGACTGACGGGCTGATAATTGTTTTTGTTATTTTTAAAACCGAACATAAAATTTGCTATGCTGTTAAAAATAAAAATAGAAGCATCTCCGCTTCTATTTTACAACAAGAATGTTTTATTGCCAAGACATTGTCAACTATCTCATAGTATGGGTAGCGTCTTTGAGTGAAAGATTGATTCTTCCTTGCTCGTCGATATTTTTTACTTTTACTGGAACAACATCACCTATCTGAACTATGTCCTCCACGCGGTTTACCCGATAATCAGCTAGTTCGGAAATGTGAATCAACCCTTCCTGGCCCGGTAAAATCTCAGCGAAAGCTCCAAAATTTATGATTCGGGTAATCCGGGCATTAAAGAGTTCTCCAGGCTTGACTTCATGAGTGAGATTATCAATCCATTTTTGGGCTTTTTTAGAAGATGATTCGTCAGGTGAAGTGATAAAAACCGACCCGTCGTCCTCAATGTCGATTTCCACTCCAGTTTGTTCAATAATTTCGTTAATGATTTTGCCGCCAGCGCCAATGACGTTTCGTATTTTTTCCGGATTAATCTTCATAATAATGATGCGCGGGGCGTACTGGGACATTTCGTTGCGGGGAGCTGAAATTGTCTCGGTGATTTTTTTAAGTATTTCCATTCGGTTTTTATGGGACTGATTCAGTGCAGCTTCGAGCATTTCCACTGTCAAGCCATCCACCTTAACATCCATCTGGAGCGCGGTGATGCCTTTTTCTGTTCCAGTTGCTTTAAAATCCATATCGCCAAAATGATCCTCCAGACCCTGAATGTCGGTCAGTATTTTGAAATTGCCGTCATGGCCAACAATAATTCCCATCGCAATGCCGCTCACCGGCCGTTTGATCGGTACGCCGGCATCCATCAGGGACAAAGTGGATCCGCAAGTGGCGGCCATTGAGGAAGATCCGTTGGAAGAGAGTATTTCAGAAACCAGAAGAATAGTGTAAGGAAACTCTTCTTTGGAAGGGATCACTGGCAAGAGCGCTCTTTCAGCCAGGAACCCATGTCCAATTTCCCGTCTTCCTACTCCCCGCATCTTTTTGATTTCGCCGGTGGAATAGGGCGGAAAGTTGTAATGGTGAATGTAGCTTTTTTTAGTGTCGGCCTCCATTGAATCAATAAGCTGCTCGTCGCCGGGAGAGCCAAGAGTGGTGACAGTAAGCGCCTGGGTCTCTCCCCGGGAAAAAAGCGCCGATCCGTGAGTGCGGGGCAAAATCCCGACTTGACAGTCAATCGGCCTGATTTCATCCAGTTTCCTGCCGTCAGGCCGCAGTTCTTTTTCCAGGATATTTTGGTGCACAATTTCGTCGGCTGCTTCTTCAAAAACCCAGTCGGCAATTTCTCCTAGTTTTTCGCTGTTTTCCCCGCCTTTGGCTGAACTGCTTTCTTTAATGTAGGTGAATACTTTTTCCCGGATAGCGCTTACTTTTTCCTCCATCACTTTTTTATCTTTTTCGTAAAGCGCTTCGGCAATTCCTTCTTTGAAAAGAATATCTCGGACTTTACCCTCAAATTCAGGAGTTCCAGTCAGCCGCACTAGTTTGGCTTTTGGCGCTCCCGCTTCTTTGGCTATGTTTTCAATAAAGGTAGCGATCTTGCGAATGGCTTCATGACCAAACTGGAAGGCCTTGACAATCTCTTCCTCGGGAACTTCCTTGGCGCCTGCTTCAATCATGTTTATTTTTTCTTTAGTTCCGGAAAGAACGAGATCCAGGTCGCTTTCGGCTAATTCCCCGTTGACCGGGTTAAGGACAAATTCTCCATTTATTCTCCCGATTCGCACGGCAGCTAGCGGACCATTCCAGGGAATGTTAGAAATAGAAAGAGCGACCGAAGCGGCAATGACGGCAACAATATCCGGATCGTTCTCACCATCAATGGAAAGAACAGTCACTATTACTTGAACTTCGTTTCGCATTCGCATATCAAAAAGCGGGCGGATAGTCCGGTCTACTACGCGACCGGTGAGAATTCCCTCGTCTGATGGCTTTCCGTCGCGTTTGATGAATTTTGAGCCCTTTATTTTTCCGGCGGCGTAATAACGCTCTTCGTAGTCAACCATCAGCGGAAAGTGATCACTGGCTTTGGCGGCGTCCTTGCTCATTACAGCCGTGGCCAGCACCATCGTGTCGCCATAGCGAACAGTTACCGCGCCGTTAGCTTGTTTAGCCAGCAATCCGGTTTCAATTTCCAAGATTCGCCCTCCGATCTGGAGAGACCATTTTTTATGCTCCATATAGAACGTATCAGCTCTTCTGCTGATGACGCTTGAAGTAAAGTCAAAAATGAAGGTTTAATATATTTGTCATCCCGGACTTGATCCGGGATCTAATCTAATTAGATGCTGAATCAAGTTCAGCGTGACATTTATGCTAATTAAACTCTCATTTTTGAGCTTACCTAACGCACCAGCAAAGGACTATTTAATAAATTTGTTAAGTATTAAAACATTAGCTTATTTTGATAATTTTGTCAAAAAATAAATTGACATATTCCAATTCTTTCTTTATCTCCTTCATATCGTCACAAACACTTTCAATTATTATCGGTACTTCTTTTTTCGGAAGCATCTTGATAATTTTATTCTGCCTAGTTTTGAAGAGCGGTTCGTGATATTTTTGAAAGCCGCTTATATGGATCTCACATAGTCTGTTTTTGAAGGCCTTATAAAAATCCCAAGCCAATCTCAGCGATTTGTCGTTTGAATAGCAATGATTTAAGTCAAGAACGAAGCCATAATCGTTATTTTCAAGGACTTGTTTTACATCTTTGACTGTTTTTCCGAAATTTTTGCGAAAATCCATATTTTCAACTGCAATCGGAAAATTATAGTTGTCAAAAATATCCCAGTTATCAACTCGGTCCGGATGGATAACCACACATTTGAAAGAAAACCTCTCATGCGCTTCCTGAATGGAATCAAGTACTTTGACGGCTTCCTGGTTTTGACCATATATGACATTACTGGGAGCGTGAATTGAAATATAAGAAAAGCCTTGAAAGTCCGAAACTTCAAGGTCTTTGAGTTGTTCTGCCTGGTCTGATCCTAACTCGACCGCGTTTGCCCCTGTATTTCTGATAATATCCAGCATTTCTTTGGATATCGGGTGGAAAGTGTGATGAAGAACACCGGAATTAAAGCCGATTATTTTCATAAAATCTATATCAAAAACTTCTTTTTACTTTCCGAAAGATTGGTAAACTCATCCGCTTTTTCGATGAGTTTGGTGCTAGCAGATTCTTTAAAAGCTATGACTTCAACTCGGCAACTGAGAGTATTTTGAATGTATTCTACTACCGGAAGATAATCTCCGTCTCCAGAAACTAGAATAATAACATCCAGATTTTTAGAAAGCTTAATCGCGTCCACCGCGATGCCAACGTCCCAGTCGCCCTTCTTTTGGCCTCCGGGGAAAATTTGAAGGTCTTTTGTTTTTACTTCAAATCCCTGTTTTGTTAACGCTTCGAAAAATTTCTCTTCCTGACCCTCGACAGTTTTTATTCCGTAGGCAATTGCCCGAATCAGTTTGCGCTCACCAACCGCTTCCTCCAGTACTTTTTTGAAGTTCACTTTTTTCCCGTGAAGCACCCGGGCGCTATAGTACATATTTTGAATGTCAACGAGAACTCCAACCCTTTGTTCTTTAAATTTGGACATTTATTTTAATTCTAGTTTTTTAATTAACTTCTTATATGATTTTTCATTCGTCTTTTTTAAATACTCCATTAATTTTCTTCTTTTGGCCACCATTTTCAAAAGTCCCCGGCGGGAATGGAAATCCTTCTTATTTTTCTTGAGATGTTCAGTCAGGCGCTTGATTCTTGCGGTAAAAAGCGCAATTTGGTATTCCGGCGAGCCGGAATCTTTCTCGTGCCTTTTTACCTCTTTAGTCACTCTTTCTTTTTGCTTATGCGTTAACGCCATAGTTTTTGGCTAAACACTCGCTTGGGTTTCCCGAAACCAGTGTTTGCTAGTAAATTATTAGTTTCAAAAAAATCTTATTATCCACCTTCTTCAGTTCTTTCTGCTGCGAACAATTTCATATGCTGTTTTTCTACTTCTGAAAGCGATTCGGTTTCTTTTATAAAACCAACCAGTGCCTCCCTTAATTTTTCGGCATAATCAGCTTCACCCTCATCGCCAATTGCCACTCCTATCTTTTCTTGGGCGTCTAGTAATTCTTCCAGAGTTTTCAATCCCCTAATGTATCTTATCATATCCTCCTTTAAAACCTCAATTTCTTTGTTTTCTTTTTGGCCTTCAAAAAATTTTGATTCATTCATAGTTTTTTAGTTGATAATTATTCGTATATTCGTACCTAATTCGTAATTCGTAGAGAAATTACAGCACTGCCGCCGCCGATATTTTGTCTCCCGCCTCTGGGCGCATAATCCGCACTCCCTGAGTGGCTCTTCCCAGCACCGATATGCTTTTGAGAGGAATTCTGATTATCTGGCCTTTTTCCGAAGTAATAATCATATCTCCTTCAATGTCATCTACGTTAGCTATGTTAGCCCCGACTAGTTTTCCGGTCTTGGTAGTAACTTTAGCGGTTTTGATTCCCGAGCCGCCCCGGCGCTGGACCTTATAAGATCTGAGATCTGTTCTTTTGCCAAATCCGTTCTCACTGATTATCAGAAGTTGATTCCCTTTTTGCCCTTTAAGTACCGCGTTCATGCCGACGACTAAATCATCCTTTCTTAATTTAATTCCCCGTACTCCGGAAGCATTTCGCCCCATTGGCCGCACATCCGATTCTTTAAAGTGAATAGCTTGGCCGTGAGAGGTGGTAATGACAATTTCATCCGTTCCGGTCGTTGCCTTTACCCACCCCAGCGTGTCTTGTTTTTCGAGTTTGATAGCAATAAGCCCACTGCGGCGTACATTGTCAAAATCGGAGAGGTGGATCTTTTTAACAATGCCGTGCTCGGTGGTCATAAAGAAATATTTGTAATTGTCGCTTTTGCTATAGGGGATCATTTCGGTTATTTTTTCATCCGAAGCAAGCTGCAAAAAGTTCACGATCGCCTGGCCCTTGGCTGTTCGTGTTGATTCCGGAATCTCGTATGCTTTGGTTTGATACACTTTTCCGGTATTGGTAAAAAACATTAAGTTATCGTGAGTCATCACACTGGTAACCTGTTCGATGACATCTCCTTCTTTGGTGGTGGCTCCAATCACTCCTTTTCCGCCGCGTTTTTGCACCCGGTACGCGCCCGGATTCATTCGCTTGATATAGCCATCCTGGCTCAAAGTAATAATCGCTTCATCATTGGCTATCAGATCTTCCTGCTTGAACTCGCCGATTCCCGAGCGAACCACCTTTGTTTTTCGCTCGTCGCCGTATTTTTCCTGAATTTCCCCTAGCTCCTTTTTTATGGTCTCCGAGATTTTTTTCGGGCTTTTAAGAAGTGCCTCCAATTGGACAATGAGCTGTTTCTTTTCTTTGAGCTCATCGTCTATTTTGCGACGCTCCAGCCCAGCCAGTGTTTGAAGTTTCATTTCCAAAATGGCCGTTGCTTGCTGATCAGAAAAACGGAATCGCTTAATCAAATTCTGGTGGGCTATTTCCCGGGTAGCTGATTTTTTGATGGTGCTAATAATAGCATCAATATGATCCAGCGCCTTTTTTAGTCCTTCTAAAATGTGAGCGCGTTCCTTGGCTCGAGTCAGGTCAAATTTGACTCGACGGGTTATTACAATCCGGCGGTGATCAATGAAAAAGGAGAGAATCGATTTCAGGTTAATCACTCTTGGTTCAATTCCCTCAACCAGCGCCAGCATATTGACGTTAAAATTTTTCTGAAGATCAGTGTTTGAATAAAGCGAATTCAGCACTTTTTGAGGATAAGCATCTTTTTTCAGATCAACCACGATTCTCACTCCTTCTTTGCCGGACTCGTCGCGAATGTCTTTAATTCCCTGAATTTTTCCGTCTTTTGTTAACTGGGCAATTTTTTCTATTAGGACTGATTTATTAGTAGCATAAGTTATTTCACTGACAATGATCTGGAAACTCCCTACTTTTGTTTCGGTAATTTCAGCCTTGGCCCGGGTAATGATTTTTCCTCTTCCAGTAGAATAGGCCTCTTTAATATCTTTAGCGTTGTAAATTATTCCCCCGGTGGGGAAATCAGGTCCCTGAATGAATTTCATCAGTTCCTCGGTGCCGGCTTCCGGATTATCAATAAGGTAAATCAAAGCGCTTACGACTTCAGAAAGATTGTGGGGAGGAATGCTGGTTGCCATTCCCACCGCGATTCCCATCGTTCCATTAAGAATGAGCTGGGGAATTTTAGCCGGAAGAACTACCGGCTCCTGATGAACGCCGTCAAAATTGGGGACAAAATCAACTGTCTCTCTTTCAATGTCAGAAAGTATTTCCTCGGCAATGGGCGCAAGCTTTGCTTCAGTGTAGCGGTAGGCGGCGGCGCTGTCTCCGTCCAGAGACCCAAAGTTTCCCTGTCCCCAGACTAGCGGGTAGCGCATATTGAAATCCTGGGACAGGCGGACCATTGAATCGTAAACGGCCACGTCTCCGTGAGGGTGGTATTTCCCAATAACTTCTCCCACAACGGTAGCGGATTTTCGGAATTTAGCTCCCGGCCGGAGGCCGCTGTTCCACATGGAATAAAGAATGCGGCGATGAACCGGTTTCATCCCATCGCGGACATCCGGCAGGGCGCGCGAAACAATTACGCTCATGGCGTAATCCAAATATGATTGCTGAATTTCTTCAGTTATCTCTCTGGGATGGATGGTTTCCTTTTTCTTCTGTTCCATAAACTTTAATTAGGAAAAAGTATTGGCGTCTTAATTTTCAGGCGCCAATTCTGGCTGAGTAATTGTTCCTTCCTCTGAGGCATTTTGCTGAAGGTCACCTTCGGATTCTCCGATAAAATCTTGAAGCGAAGGCAGCTCCTCCCGGACATTATTCCAGTCGCTCTGGAGACCGGAAGAATTTTTTTCTTCAGGCATCGCGTTTTTGAAGGATTCCTGGAGGGAAAAAATCCAGATGATAATAATAAAAACCATAACAATCACCACGCCGCCCAGGACATAGCGCATCCGAATATGCTCAGGTTGACGGCGGATATTTTCAATTTTGTCAGAAATAGACATTAGAATAAAATCTTTACGAATTACGAATCTAGTACTAATATACGAATTTTTTTAACCAAAAATTAAGTGAAGCAATTAAACTTATCTTTGGATATTGGTATATTCGTATTAAATTAGTAATTAGTAAAGATTACTCCACACTCATTATCACCACTTCCATACTTTTCTCTTCCAAATCCCTTTTCTTAAAAGACAGTTTATTTGATTTTTGGCTGGGGCAATTTCCCATTTCAGCGCAGAATTTCTTTTCGTCAGCGATATCAATGGCCGAACCCTTGATTTTGTAGTGCATCGGAATAACAATTGCTGGCTCAATTTTTCTTACCAACTCTGCCGCTTTTTTGCCATCAAGAGTGATTTTGCCACCCACTGGAATAAACAAGACATCTATTCCGTCAATTTCTTCAAGCTGTTCCGAAGTAAGATCGGTTCCCAAGTCCCCCAAGTGGCAGATTTTCATTTCTTCCGATTCAATAACAAAAACAGTACTGTGTCCTCTTTCCTCTCCTCCCTTTTCATCATGAAATGTGTCTATCCCAACAGCGTTTATGCCTCTGGCTGAATACTCCCCCGGAAGATCAATAACAAGCGGGCCATTCTTAAGTGCAGAAGTATTGTTATGATCGTAATGATCATGGGATACAAAAACAATATCCGCGTGCCCCTGAGGTGACCGCAGTCCAATGGAGCGATCAAAAGGGTCGGTAAAAATGACCACATCTTCAGTGGCTCTTCCTGCTGGTTTGGTTGTTATTTTAAAACAAGAATGGCCGTAATATTGGATATTCACGATTTCTTTACGAATTACCTGCCTGCCGGCAGGCAGGCGAATAACGTACAAATATACGAATTATTAATTTATTCTTAATTAATATACATAAGCAGTTTATCACAAAAAAACTGTTTTGTCGAAACGGCTCTTGCCAAAAATAGGTAATTAATATATGATTCTCTCTAGTAGTAATTATTAAGAAAATTGAATAGAGGATAAATTAAGATCCTCATTTTTCTTAATAATTTCCTTTATTTTAAGGGAAATTTTTGTTTTATATCTCGCCCTCTTAATTATTGACTTAATAGTTAGTGTCGGCGTTGATATTTTTTAGATTTATGAAAAAAGACAATAAAAAAAGCAAAGATATTTTAGACAAACTGGCGGAAGAAGTTGACAGAATTCCAGAAGAAAAATCCGCCTTGCCGGAGCAAAAGGAGAGCAAAACAGCTGAGGTGTCTGAAGCAAGCGGCTCACCGATGGGCGATCTTTTGGAAAAGTATCCCATAAGAATTCCCAAAATTAGCGATGTTCTTGAGGGAAAAGTAATTGAGGTATCGTCCAATCACATTTTGCTTGATCTTGGACCGCTGGGGACTGGGATTGTGCTGGGAAAAGAAGTTAAGGATGGCTTAAGCGTGACCTCTAAACTGAAAAAAGGGAATGTTGTTAGCGCGACGCTTACGGATCTTGAGAATGAAGACGGGTTTCTTGAGCTTTCCATCCGGGAGGCCTCTTATGAACGGGCTTGGGATGATCTTGAATCCAAGCGTGACACCCAGGAAATTATCATTACGAAAATACTCGATGCCAATAAAGGAGGATTGATGGCGGAGGTAAACGGCATTGCCGGGTTTCTTCCGGTGTCACAGCTTTCCAGCGAGCACTATCCTCGAGTTGAGGATGGCGACAAAAATAAAATACTGGAATTGCTCAAAAAACTTATAGGAGAAGAAATGCAAGTGAGGATTATTGATGCCGATCGCGAGGCGGAAAAATTAATTGTAAGCGAAAAAGCGGCATTAAGCGAAAAAGAGCATGAGGTAATTTCTCAACTCAAAGTAGGCGATGTAATTTCCGGAGAAGTCAGTGGCGTGGTTGATTTCGGTGCTTTTGTGAAATTTCTTCCCCCCTCTAAAAAGGACTCTGAAAATGAAAAAGATAAATTAGAAGGGCTGGTTCATATTTCGGAGCTGGCCTGGCAGCTTATTGACAATCCCCGGGAAATTGTCAAAACCAGCGATCAGGTAGAAGCCCAGATTATCGGAATTGACAATACCCGGATTTCTCTTTCCCTCAAAGCGCTCAAAAAAGATCCCTGGAGCGAGATCGAAAAGAAATACAAAGCGGGAGATGTGGTTAAGGGCAAAGTGGACAAAATAAATCCTTTCGGGGCATTTGTTTATCTTGACAAGGACATCCATGGCTTGGCTCACATCAGTGAATTCCGGGAAGCCGTCCCCGACAAAAAAATGGAGGAAGTCCTCAAAACCGGCGAGAGCTACAGCTGGAAAATTCTTTCTATTGAACCCAAAGAGCATCGAATGGGGTTGATGTTTATAAAGGATGAAGAAAAAAAGCCGGTTGATAAAAAATCAGAAGAATTAACTAAAAAAGCAGAAAAGAAAAGTAAAGAGAAAAAGGAAAAGAAAGAAAAGGATAAGGACAAAAAAGAGTAAAAATTCTGCAAAAATGGACGCCGGCGTCCATTTTTGGTTATAATATAGTAAATAGCTAAACCTAAGCCACAAAACCATTATGGAAAAATATTCTTACGAAAAAGCTTATGAAGAAGCCGCGAAAATGCAGGAAAAAATAAAGAAAGACGAAGCGAGAAATTATTATGATGCCGAGAGACTTGTAGAAAAGGAAGATGAAGAAAAAGCAAGGCTCAAAAAATATGAGAAAAGCTTTGGTAACGAAGCAGAAATGATTATTGCGGAACTATTGAAGGAAGCTCCATTTATCAAGTCGGCAGAATTAGGAACAGACAATGAGGATAAAAAGGGTAAGTCGGACGTCTGGTTCAATTTTAGGGGAGACGAAATAACAGATCCAACAGCGCTTCAGCTTACCACATCAAGCAACCCCGAAAAAGTATCAAGTAAAAGAGAAAAATTACCACCTTTTGCAAAAAAAGAATACAGAAACGATGCTCAGATCAAATTTGATAAAAAAGCCGATCTGGTTTTTGTTCATTGCGACAAGATTTATCTGGGAAGAAAATGGAATGAATATCTGGAGAAGAAAAAAGAAAATTCAAATACAACCCTAACAAGTGTTTTAGGAAAAAAATTTGTAATTGATATTTTTTTACAAATTCTAAATGGGCTAGGAAAAACAAATCCTCCCAAAAAGACAATGCTTTTAAATTTTTTGAAAGAGTTTGAAAATTCTTTATAAAAAACAAAAGAGCTGAAGATTATTATTCTCCAGCTCTATGCAACACCAGCCAGCCCTTTTTCTCTTACGAAATTTAAAGTAAATACTGCAGAACCCTTAATTGTAAGAACATGAAACTCTCCATCCTTATATTCAACAGAAATAATTTTCGGGCTTTTTAAAAGGTAACTAATAACCTCTTCTTTAGTTACTTCTCTGTTATTTTTATTTTTGGACATTTTCCCTCCTTTCGCAGTCGTTGTGCGAGTTCATAATTTAGCACGGGTATAAAAATATGTCAACAACCGGTAAAAAACTCAACCTTTTCATCATCTCCGGTCCCTCCGGTGCCGGCGAGGACTCTATAATTTCCGGACTCAAGAAATATTTTCCCATTGAGCGGGTAATAACTACCGCCACGCGCTTGATGCGTCCCGGCGAATCCCAGAGTAAACCTTATTATTTCATTTCCCGGGATGAGTTTCAGAAAAAAATAGGAAAAGGGGACTTTATTGAATATGCCAAGGAGTATAACAATAATTTTTATGGGACAGAAAAAAAGGAGCTGGAAAGGGTCAAAAATTCCGGAAGAGTTGGAATCTGGAAAATTGAATATCAAGGAGTAATTACCGCCAAAAATCTTTTCCCGGAAATCCCGGTGATTTTTATTACAGTTTCCAATCTCAAAATCCTCGAAGACCGCATCCGCCGCCGCGACGGGGTTTCGGAGGAATATATTAAGGAACGGATGGAATATACTAAGCAGTGGATGAAGCACAAAGATATTTATGATTACAAAGTGGTAAATGAAGAAGGAAAACTGGACGAAGCCATTGCTCAAACCGCCGAGATTATCAAAAATCATGTCAAATAAACCATCCTCCTTATTAGTCGGTAACAATTCAGCTTACTTTTCTAGCGATCGCTAGAAATTTAAACTGGAAATCATTTCTTATAACCGAAATTAATGAGCAAGAATCTAATTAAAAAATTCCAAAATATCTCCCATCAATATGATCTTTGGCAAAAAGGATCAAAGATTGTCTTGGGTGTTTCAGGCGGGCCGGATTCGGTGGCGATGTTTGATATTTTTGCGAAGTTAGCGCCGAAATATAATCTTAAATTAATTATTGCCCATGTGAATTATGGTTTGAGGGGGAAAGATAGTGATTTAGACCAGAAATTGGTAGAGAAATATGCTTTGCGGAATGAGTTAAGATTAGTTGTTTATAAGCCGGTTATTAAGGGAAAACACAGTGAAGAAATATTTAGGAATATCCGGTATAACTTCTTTGAGAAAATCCGGAAGGATAATAATTTTGACTTAGTTGCTGTTGGTCATACGCTCGACGATCAGGCGGAAACTTATCTTATGAGAATTATCAGAGGCTCGGGACTGGCGGGATTAGCTTCTATGAAATTTAAGAAAGGCAACATTATCCGCCCGCTTTTAGGAATTACCAAGAAGGAAATTTTAGAATATCTTAAGGGAAATAAGTTAAACTACCGAACCGACAAAACCAACAAAGAAATCCCATTTTTGCGAAATAAAATCAGAAACGAATTAATCCCGCTTCTGGAAAAAAAGTATAATCCCAGTATAAAAGAAACTTTGTATAAATCTTCTCTCAACATTGCCGAGGATTATGATTTGATTTCTCAAATGGCGGAAGGATATTATAAAAAGCATAGAAATTTAAAAATCAGCGAAATCTTGAAACTTCATCCCGCCCTGCAAAAAAGAGTAATTCTGGAAGCTATCAAAAAAGAAAAAAAAAGCTTAAAAGACATAGAAAAAACCCACTTGGACGAAATTATTAAAGTTGCCAAGAGCAATAAAAGTAAATCCCAAATAGTATTACTTAAGGGCTTGAAAATTACTAGAATTGGTGATAAGCTAACCATTAATCGTTTAACTTGAGAATTCCTAATTCGTACATTTCCGCCAAAGAGAATCCATCTTTGGCGAGCGTCACGAAATTTGTAATTCTTATACGAGTGTGAATAAATTACTCAAAAACATTATCTCTATTATTCTTGTCTTCCTTTTTGTTTCGGGACTCTTGATTCTTTATAGCACTCCGGCCCAAAAACCGGCCAATGTCGCTTTGAGCGATCTGGTTAACCAGATCAATGACGGTAAAGTAAAAAGCATTACTGTTGACGGAAGCAAACTGAATATCGAACTTCAGGACGGGACCAAAGAACAAGCTACCAAGGAATCAGAAGCATCGCTCACGGAATCGCTGGCTAACTACGGAGTCGATAAAGAAAAGCTCAAGGGAGTGGAAATAAAAGTGAAGGAGGTCTCTTCATTGGCCTTCTGGGCTGGTGCCATTTTGCCTTTTATCCTCCCTTTTATTCTTATCGGCGCTTTTATCTGGTTTATGATGCGCCAGGCACAAAGGGGAAATACCCAGGCCCTTTCTTTTGGAATGAGCCGAGCGCGGATGATTGATCCCAAAGACAAAAAGAAACGGGTGACCTTTGCTGATGTAGCTGGCGCCCAGGAAGCCAAGGAAGAACTAAAGGAAATCGTTGACTTTCTTAAAAATCCCAAAAGGTTCTTGACCATCGGAGCACGGATTCCTAAAGGCGTGCTGCTTTTAGGACCGCCGGGAACAGGCAAAACCCTAATGGCTAAAGCCGTGGCCGGGGAAGCCGGAGTGCCATTTTTCAATATCAGCGGTTCGGAGTTCGTAGAAATGTTCGTGGGAGTAGGGGCAAGCAGGGTAAGAGATCTTTTCAAGCAAGCCAAGAAAAATGCTCCCTCCATCGTGTTTATCGATGAAATTGACGCGGTAGGAAGACACCGAGGAGCCGGACTGGGCGGAGGCCATGATGAGCGAGAGCAAACGCTCAATCAAATTTTGGTGGAGATGGACGGATTTGAGACCGACACCAGCGTCATCGTTGTGGCGGCCACCAACCGACCGGATGTTCTGGATCCGGCACTCCTGCGGCCTGGGCGTTTTGACCGGCGGGTAATTCTGGACCTTCCCGATATTTCCGAACGAGAGGAAATACTCAAAATCCACACGGCTAATAAAACTCTGGAAAAAGGAGCAAATCTGCGCATTTTAGCCGAGCGCACACCGGGCTTTTCCGGGGCGGATTTATCTAATTTGGTGAATGAAGCGGCCATTCTTTCTGTTCGTCGTGGAAAAAAACAAATCGGAATGGAGGAACTGGCTGAATCAATTGAAAAAGTAATTCTGGGGCCGGAGCGCCGCAGTAGAGTCATCAACAAAAAAGAGAAAGAAATTATCGCCTATCATGAAGCCGGACATGCTTTGGTTGCCTCCAATCTTCCCAATGCTGACCCGGTACAAAAAGTGTCCATAATTTCGCGCGGCCAGGCCGGGGGCTATACTCTCGCAGTTCCGGTAGAAGATAAGCGGCTTTATTCCCGCGCCTACTTTGCCGATGAACTAGCAACCCTTCTGGGAGGATATGTTAGTGAGCAGTTGACTTTCGGGGATGTGACCACCGGAGCGGCCAATGATTTGGAACGGGCAACGCATCTGGCCAGAAACTTAGTAACTCGCTATGGAATGAGTCGGCTGGGACCAAGAACCTTTGGCAAAAAAGAAGAATTGGTGTTTCTCGGAAAAGAACTGGGCGAGGAAAGGGACTACTCCGAATTCACAGCCCAGGAAATCGACAAGGAGGTTTCCCGGCTGATTGATGATGCCCAAAAAACCGCCGACAGAATTATCAAAGAAAAGAAAGATGTTTTGGAAAAAATCGTGAAAGTTCTGCTTGAGAAAGAGACAATTGAGAAGGATGAATTTTCCGAATTAGTTAGCAAAAAGAGTCCTGAAAAAGTTGAAGAAGTAAAAGCACAGCCACCGGAAGGACAAAAAATCAAAATGAATTAGAAAAATTTAAAAGCAGGACCATGAAGAAAATAAACTATCTGGAAATACTTAAAAAGTCCTGGAAAATTACCTGGAGCAACAGGTATCTCTGGTGGTTTGGATTTTTTTTGGCTCTGGGAAAAGGCGGAGTGAATTTTAATCTTCCTTTAAACTGGAACAATCAGGAAAGCAAAAAGGAAGAGGAATTTATCCGTGTTTTTAACGATTTTATGGCTGGATACTGGGAATGGCTGCTGGCGGGCCTGCTTTTTATGATAGTTCTAATGCTCGTGATAGTTGTCTTAAAAATCATCAGCCGGGCGGGACTAATTAAGGGAGCGGCGGAAATTGAAAAAGGGAAAGCATTTAGTTTTAAAGAGGGATTTCTTCAAGGAAAAAAATATTTTTGGAAGATATTCCTTACTGGTTTTCTGATTGCCTTCTTTCTGATCGGGATAATAATCACTCTTTTTTCTCCAGTGGCTTTTCTTATCTATCTTAAGTCCTATATCTTAGCTGTGATTTTAGGATTTCTGGCAGTTCTTCTGATTATCGCGCTGGCAATTTTGGTCTCTTTTATCAAGGAATACGCATATATTTACTTAGTCCTTTCCAATCTTAGCGTTAGGTCTTCACTGGAAAACGCCTACCAGCTTTTTCGCCGCAATATCTGGCCGAGTGTTATTATGATGCTGATTTTCATCCCTATCGGACTCGCGATAGGTATTGCTGCGATGCTTCTTCTTCTGACGCTGGTCTTGGTTTTCCTGATAATCGGACTTGCGGCTTATCTAATTCTGGCTAAAATTGGCGTTATTTTGACCGTTATTCTGGGGTCTTTGGTTTTTCTGGCTCTCGTTTTGCTCCTGCAGTCGATCTTTGAGACCTTCCGCCAGGTCGCCTGGGTGCTGTTTTTCAAAGAAATTGCTTCAGTAAAAGTTGAGGAAGAAGTAACTGAAAAAGAAACAGTAAAAACCGCAGAAAAGGTCTTGGACGCGGGAGAAGCGTGAGATCATGGAACATATAGCATGAAACATGTAACATTAACAGGGAAAGATTTTACAAAACAGGAATTGGTAGATTAGTAAAGAAATTCATATTAAGAGCGATGAAAAGTTTAAGTAAATCGGGCAATTAGCTCAGTTGGTTACCCGCCCGAACGTACCGTCGTTCGGTACGGGCGGGGAGTGCTATATTTATGTATACCGTATACGTGTTACAAGACAAAGAAGGAAAATTTTACAAAGGTGTTACAAATAATATTAAGCGCCGACTCTATGAACATAAACAGGGCAAAACAAAAACTACAAGAAAGATGGACGAGTTAAAAATTGTTTACACAGAAAAATACAAAAACTTTAAAGAAGTGAGAAGAAGAGAAGTTTATTTTAAAACTGCAGCAGGAAGAAGATTTTTAAAGAAAATATTAAATAAAAGGGCGACTAGCTCAGCTGGTTAGAGCGTCACATTGACATTGTGAAGGTCACAGGTTCAAGTCCTGTGTCGCCCACTTAGTTCAGTTGGTTACCCGCCCGAACGTACCGTCGTTCGGTACGGGCGGGGAGCGCTTCGTTGACATCGAAGAGGTCTGCAGTTCGAGTCTGCACAAGCCCACTTGTTTATATATAGGCAATTTTAGAGTGCCCCGATGTAACATCGGGGAGGTCGCTGGTTCGATTCCAGCATTGCCCACTCAAAATAAAAATCGCCACCTTTGGCGATTTTTTGTATTGGCAATTTAGCAATGTAACAAATCAATTAATATCTCGGTTTAAACAACGACCCCGGTCCCTGTTGGTTCATTGTATTTCTAACTTGATTCATCATATTAGCGTCAACGTTGCGAATTTCCCGGTTAATTTGGGTCTGGACCATACCCACCCCGCTGCGGATAGTGGTAGTTATGACTCGATTGATAGTTGACATCACTATTGCCCCTAAAAGTTCAGCCGGATTAGTAGTACCGGCAATAATTTTATTCCCCAAGTCTTGGACGTTGGATTGAATATCTTTTATGGTGCTTCCGGGAGTAATTACCATTCCTCCGGAGGTCCTAGCCAGATATCCCTGATAAGCAATCGCTTGAATTTCCGCTTTTTTTCTTTCCTCCTCCAGTTTTCTTTGGTATTCAGCTTGAGCCATTAAAGAATATCCGAAGGGATTATTGGCGGGGTTAGAGATAAAGGCACTGAAGGCCCGCCAGTTGCCTTGGGCAAACATTTGAGATGGATCAGACGTGTACTCTTGCAAAGTGACCTGTGGAATTCCGCCTCCCATCGTGGCTTGCCTGGCTTGATTCTCGAGATAAGTGAAATAGCTTCCGGTAGCAGAACCGCCCCCTATTCCTCCTCCCGAACCCGTACCGATGCATTCTCCCGCTCCCGTAACTTGATCAAATGAACAATTATTACTACAACATTCACTGGAAGCAGAGCAGCTATCACCTTCATTCTTACACATTGATTGGTTTGATATACACTCATTTCCCTCTGCATCCCAAGTATAATTGGCGGGACAGTAGTTGGATGTTGATGACCTACCGCCGGTAGTAAGTGTGAAAAAGTCGTTAAGATAAAACTCGGTATTTCTCGCGGGGTTAGTATAGAGAAACTGCTGCCAGTCAGTGATAAACATCGCGTTTCCCATTCCGGTTCCCCCAATCAGATTTCCCACTTGGGTATTCATCATCTGAAGAGCTGTCATTTTTAAAGATCCCAAGATTGCCCCTTCAATCTCGCGCTGGATTACCTCCATAGTTTGCTTCAAAACAGCGGCTGCTATATCTTCTCCCCAAACGCCAGCTTGTGCTCGAGGAACATTATTAAAAGCAAAGAAAAAAGAAGCGAGGACTAGGACAAAAACAACAGCTGCTCCTTTTACTTTTTTGTTCGTTGGCTGCATAAGCAGAGAATTTTTTATAATTCAATAGGAATTTCGCTAATCCCGTAATCTTTTAATTTTTGCTGAACATCTCCGGAAAGTTGGCTAACAAATTCCATAAATCCGCCTATCTTAGAAAGAGAAACGATATTGGCCACGGGGTCATCCTGTTCTGGTTTCACTTCTTGTTCCAATTGAGGCGCTAGAAGCGCTAGTTGCAGGCCGCGTTTGTGAATTTCAATAAGATTGGCCGGGACTTCAACCTCCTCGAGTTGTTCCAGGACTTCTGATTCCTTTTTAACCAAGGAGTCAAGATAGGAAAAGTTGCCAGATGAAATAGCAGAAGTAACTTTGGAAGAAAACGCACTAGATGCTTCATTTAGATCGTCTGGTGATTTTATTTCCTCCGGAGAGTTGTTAACGAGAATATAAGAAAGTGCCGTCAGGTATTCAAGAGCGTCTTGACGCTCCTTTTCCAAACGCGCCGATTCAGAAAGCTTTGAATAGTTTTGTTTTTTTATTTTAATTGTGCTTTTATCAATTTCCGGAAGATCTAACTCGTTTGTATTTTGCTGAAGAGCATTATTAATGATAGCGTCAATATTTTCAAGAGTAATTTCCTGATTTTCGGGGGTAAGATTATTCACTGAAGCAGCGATCTGCTGGGAAAGTTCCTCGGTCAAATTTTTTTCCTCATTAGTAGCAGTTATGTTGCCACTTTCTTCATTGCTGTTGCTTTCCAATTGCTTACTGCTTACCGCTTGTTGCTTGCCGCTTATCACTACTTTATCCCCCGGCGCTGGTTTCAAGGGATCATAGCCGCTTTTTACTTCCGTACCGTCGGAATAGCCATCACCGTCAGTGTCGCGATTAAAAGGATCAGTTCCATAGGATTTTTCTTCTTCATCACTTAATCCATCCTGATCAGAGTCCTGAAAAATGTTTTTAGCGCTTCCCGAATTTTCCTGAGCCACGGTAAAAAACGCGAAACTGGCAACGCACAACCCCGCAAATATCAGAAGCGTTATTTTGGTGTGATTTAATTTCACGCCTTTATTATATCACTAGTGAAATTATACAACAAGAAGTTTTAAAAAGAAATGAAAATCCCCGCCTTTTGAATAAGTGCTAGGCGGGGATCATTTTTTGTTGTTGTGTTTTTTGCGGAAGTATATCCCTGTTCCTACTCCAGCAGCGGCAACACCAACGCTCACCGCGATGCCTATCTTCCAAATCCTTTTTTTTCTCTTTCTGGCAACTCTCTTTTCGTACCTTTTTGCCATCCGCGCGCAATACTTCAGGTCCTCATCAGAAAAATCAAAAATTTCTTTGTAGATTTTGACTCTGTCTCGGATAAGAACTTTCATTTTATCCTTCATTTTCGGGTAGCCAGCTGTCCTGATTTCCTCTTCCTCCTTTATGGAACGAATAAATGGCTTAAGGCGCCTCTTATCTACATCTTCGTAAATCTCTGATTGGGGATCTTTTAATCTCTGAAGCACCGGCCATTGCAATTGCTCCTCTATTTTTAGTATCTTGTCATAGGCCTTATTCCAGTCTTCCATGGTAGAAAGAGCTACAATCTGCCGGCTAGAAACAGAGAATCTCACGAGTGTCTTTCGCGGAAGATAAGTTTTTTTAAACATTTCAAGGTGCTCTTCTTCGGAAATCATATTCCCACCTCCTCTGTGCGCAATAATAAGTCAAGTAAGAAAAAAAGCAAGAGTAATTCCTCTAGCTTTTTAAAAGAAGTATGGCTGGCAGGGGGAATTAAATATTACACAATAATTTACATACTCTGTCAAAGCTTATACCTCCTTGCTCCCGCCAGTAACCCAGCTGCCAACCAGAACAAAATCTGCCCCGGCTGGATATCCCAGAGATAATGATCAAAAAGCATAATTACAATAAAAGCAAGAAACAAGACGCTGGCTGTCTGAGATAGTTCTCCGCATAGCGTTCCACGTGGAACACTCTTGAGATGTCGCATTAATTTCCAAATAAACCATACGAATAAGCTCAGTCCGACTAATCCTAGCTCGTTTAATACTAGCAGGAAAACATTATGCACCGGCTGAAATTGCCAAGTTTGGATGCCAGTGAATTCCGGGAAATTGAGAACGAATTGGCCCATTCCGACTCCCAAGAGAGGATGAGAAAGAAATGTTTCACGTGAAACATTGAGAAAGAACAATCTTTCCTCCCAGCTCTGGGTGAAGAAGGAGTTGATGTCCAGTTTTAAGATTAGAAAAACAAGGAAAACAATTGCTAGAAAAATAAACGCTCTTTCAAGCCACTTTCTTGGAATAAGATCGTCTTTTCCCTTATAAATAAGGTAAAAAAGAGCGATAAATAACCCAAGAATGGCTGACTTCGAGAAGGTTAGAATTAATGCCGCTATTTGGATAATAGTGGCTAAAAATAGTGTCATCCCGAGCTTGTCCGCCAAAGGCGGACGAGGCGAGAGATCTAACTTGATTTCACTCCGCTCAGAATGACAAATATCAATTTGTTCCACGCGGAACATTTTTCGGTACAAGAGTGTAAGAATTATAGAAAAAATTAGGAATCCTCCCAAGATATTGGGATGTGGAAATAATCCATAAGCCCGAATGAATTTCTCCCCCCCCAGAATTATTTTGGCTACTCCTGGCAAGTACGGTGATATAATGCTTTCTTTAAGCCAAAATAATCCGACGGAGTGTTGAAGAACAAACTGCAAAATGGCCATGATTGACTGAAATAGAGCTATAATTACTATTATCTTGAAAAAATTAAGGAGAGAGTTGGAGCTATTTTTGTTATTTATAATTGTTCCATGTGGAACAATTCTTAAGGCAATAAAAAAAAAGAGGAAATACATTTCTAGTAACTTAAAGGATCGAAATAAGGCAATGGTCTCATTTTGGGACCAAAAGATTGAGGTGAAAGACCAAATTACCAGTGCCAGAGGGATAAATAGCAATAATTGATTTAAAAATGTTCCACTTGCCCGAAATGTCCCGATATCCTTCGGGGCAGGCGGGCGTGGAACATTTATTTCAAAAGGCGACGGGAGAGTGGAGTTTATTGACAATTTGCCATTTTTGTTGTATAATAGCAAAATTCCCCAACTTACCAAAGTAAAGAAAAGAAAAATATCGCTTAAATAAAGGTAAATTCCGGTATATTCGTTAAATTGGCCGTTAATCGGATAGAAAAGAATCACTTTCCTGACTGAAAGTGTAAGGGTAATTAAGAAACCATAAAAAAACCAGATGTCTGGATTAGTCTTGAATTTAATCCAGATGAAGTTCAATAAATTCATATCACCGTTAATTATACTATATACTGGACGATATTGCCTAAAGGTGTATTATATTAATTAAAAGAAAAAATGTTTGCACGAATGTTTTTGACAGTTATTTAAAAAATAAAAAAGGAGGTGAAAAATGTCATCTATTTTGGCACAAGCACAACCACTTAAAATTGGCGATATAATCGCCAATTTGCCAATAATCCAGGGTGGGATGGGTGTGGGAATTTCCTTGTCTGGTCTGGCATCGGCAGTTGCCAGTGAAGGAGGAATTGGCGTTATTGCTACCCCCGCGATCGGAATGAATGAACCTGATTTTTTCAAAAATTTCCTGGAAGCCAATGTCAGGGCGTTAAGAAAAGAGATTAGAAAAGCCAGAGAATTATCACAAGGAATCCTCGGTGTCAATATCATGGTGGCATTGACTAATTTCGCCGATCTGGTGAGAACCTCCATTGAGGAGGGTATAGATGTTATCTTTTCCGGAGCCGGGTTGCCGCTAAATCTGCCTGAATTTTTGCAGAACACTGCGAAAACAAAGCTGGTACCGATTGTTTCCTCTGGTAGGGCAATTGATATTATCATAAGAAGATGGTCAGAAAGATACAAATATCTTCCCGATGCTGTTGTTGTGGAGGGACCGCTGGCAGGAGGACATCTCGGTTTCAAAGAACAGATGATTAGCAACTCTGAATATTCATTAGAAAAACTTGTCCCGGAAGTGATTCTGGCGATAAAGCCATATGAAAAAAAATATGGCAGGCCTATTCCAGTAATCGCCGCCGGAGGAATCTACACAGGAGAAGATATTTATAGATTTTTCCAGTTGGGAGCTTCGGGTGTGCAGATGGCAACGCGATTTGTCACTACGCATGAATGTGATGCAAATATCAGGTTTAAAGAGGCGTATATAAATGCCAAGGAAAACGATATAACAATTATCAAAAGCCCCGTAGGGATGCCAGGAAGAGCAATTAGAAATAAATTTCTTGATGATGTCAGTGCGGGCAAAAAGAAACCTTTCAGATGCTTTTTCCACTGCCTGAAAACATGCGAATTAGAAAAAAGTCCCTATTGCATTTCCTATGCTCTAATAAGTGCGAAAAAAGGAAACCTTAACCATGGTTTCGCCTTCTGCGGATCAAATGCATGGAAAGCGGAAAAAATTATCTCTGTTAAGGAAACATTTGAGACTCTCAAGGAAGAGTATCGAAATGCTTCCAGCGGAGAAGATTTGTAAGTCGCTTGACCGGGGTGCGCTGTGAGTTCAATAGTGCAACCCGGTTTTTTTATTGACTAACTTTTTTCGCTTGGTATGATATTATGAATTCAGAGAATAAGTTAAAGGGGCCGTTAGCTCAATTGGTAGAGCGCTTCCATGGCATGGAAGAGGCAACCGGTTCGAACCCGGTACGGTCCACTCTTAAAATATGCTTAAAAAAATTTTATTACTTTCCGGCTGGATGACCGATTTAAAATTATACAGAAAATATGATGATCTTACTATCCAAGTAAGTAAATTAAGCAGCGAATCTGAAAAAATCGATTATATAATTGGTCTAAGTTTGGGTGCTCTGATAGCCTTGCGTGAATGGAATAAAAGTGGGAAGCTGATTTTGATTAATCCGCCTCTTCCAAAAAGAAATATTTTCGTATGGCTTGGTAAATGGATTAAATTTATTTTGTCAGAAGGTTTATTTTTAGAGCGCCAGAAGTTTACAAAAAATCCATTCAGGTTTATTACTGAAATTATAAAATGTGTAAAACTGCTCTCTGTGGATTTTTCAAAGGTTTTAGATAATATACCAGAAGACAAGTTAGTTGTGATTAAAGGCAAAAATGATAATTATTTCTGTGATCAGAAAGCCGTAGAATTTATGCGATCAAAAAATATTACGGTTATTGAAGTTGAAAACGCTGGACACAATTGGTGTGAAGAAATTGAAAAAACTGTAAATAAATTAATAAATTAAAACATTAGCCCCCATAGTTCAACGGATAGAACAGTCCCGTCCTAAGGGATAAATGCGTGTTCAATTCATGCTGGGGGCACCAAATAATTCTGTGATTAAAAAAATTCCAAAAGAAGTAATTGAAGTTTTGCGGAAACTTGAAGCCGCAGATTTTGAGGCCTATATCGTAGGCGGGTGCGTGCGGGATTTGATCGTGGAAAAGGAACCGAAAGATTGGGATGTAACGACTAATGCGAAACCAGAAGAAATTTTAAAATCATTTCCGGACAGTTTTTATGAAAATGAATTTGGAACAGTCGGCGTAAAAGTAAAGCCGTTTATTAAGAATGGAAACCCAGATCGCGATCATGATGTTATTGAAGTTACTACATACCGCATTGAATCAAAATATTCCGACAAGCGCCGGCCGGACAAAATCAGGTTTGCCAAGACGCTAAAGGAAGATTTGAGTCGAAGGGACTTTACGATTAACGCGATAGCGTTAAAAATAAAAAATCAAAATGCAAAAATCAAAAATACTGATTATGAAATTATCGATCCCTATGACGGGAAGAGTGATTTAAAAAATAGAACAATCCGCACGGTGGGCGATCCTAATGAGCGGTTTGACGAGGACGCGTTGCGGATGATGCGAGCAGTAAGGTTCCACGCGGAACTGGGCTATAAGATAGAAGAAAAAACCCTAAAAGCGATCAAGAAAAACGCCAAATATCTCAAACACATTACGCTGGAAAGAATTAAAGACGAACTGGCAAGAATTATTTTGTCTGATAGTCCTGCCCGCAATGCTGCGCCCGTCAGAAGCGTTGCATCTGCTACAGGCTGGCATAGCGTTGCAGGCGGGCCTGCTGAGGGAATTGACATGCTTCATCAAACAGGATTATTAAATTATATTATTCCAGAACTTGAAAAAGGCGTGGGGATAAAACAAAATCGCCATCATATCTATACCATATATAAACACAGTATTTTATCCTTAAAACATTGCCCTTCTGCCAAACTTGAAGTGCGATTGGCGGCGCTTCTTCACGATATTTCCAAGCCTCAAACCAAAAGAGGCGAAGGCGAATACGCAACTTTTTATAACCATGATCATGTTGGAGCCAAAGTAGCCGAAAAAATTCTTACACGCCTGCGTTTTTCTAATGAAGTTATTCAAAAAGTAAAACTTCTCGTGGATAATCACATGTTTTACTATAATCCCGATGAGGTCGGAGTAAGCTCTGTTAGAAAATTAATTCAAAAAGTTGGCTTGGAAAACATGAAAGATCTGATTGATCTTAGAATTTCCGACAGATTGGGCTCGGGCGTGCCGAAAGCCAAGCCGTATAAGCTTCGCCACTTGGAATATATGATTGAGAAAGTTTCTCAGGACGCCATTTCAGTGAAAATGTTGAAAATCAACGGCAATGATTTGATGAAAGAATTAAAACTAAAACCCGGACCGAAAATCGGAGCGATTCTTGACGTTTTGCTTTCTGAAGTGATTGAGGACGCTTCTAAAAATAATCGGGATTATTTGCTGTCCCGTGCCAAAGAGCTGGATAAAAAGGACTTGGAAAAGTTAAGAAACATGGCAAAGGTTAAGATCGAAGAGAAAAAAGAAGAGGAAGACAAGGAAATAAAAAATAAGTATTGGGTTAAATAGTCGTGTAAATCGCAAAATTAAAACCTGTAAATAGTCGACGGGGCATAGTATACCGGTAGTACGTACGATTCGGGTTCGTAAAGACTGGGTTCGATTCCCAGTGCCCCGACCAAATGCTTACAAAACAAATTATCCCTTTTACTATTTTAAAGTGAAAATTGAAATTAAAAATATTAGAGGCAATCCCGCGGATCTCTTGCGGCGGGCAGGATATATTTTTCAGAGCCGTAAAGAGGATGAAATGGGCTTCGTCCGTCCATTGTCTTCTTCGGGCTACCCGAGGTTTCATATCTTCACCCGCGTTGTCGGAGGCAATCTGATAATCAATATTCACCTGGACCAGAAAAAAGAAACCTATGGAGAAGCAAAGCGCCATCACGGAGAATATGAGAGCGCGATTATTAAAGAGGAAGCAGAGCGAATTGCTTCGGTATTAAGACCGGTAGAATAAAATTAGAATTTAGCGAGCTTTTAAATAAATGATTAAGTTAATAAATTACATTGAGGGACTCTCTTTTTGGAAAGTAGCCGTTATTCTCGCTACTGTCGGTCTGATACTTTACATTAATACTTTCACCAACCAGCTTTTCTGGGATGATTATGACAGCATTGTCAACAATGCCTATGTCAAAAGCTGGAATTATCTTCCCAACTACTTTTCAGAAAATCTTACCGCCGGATCGGGAATCCGCGACAATTACTGGCGTCCGCTTCTCCTTTTTTCTTTTTCGCTGGATTACAAAATAGGAAAACTTACTCCCCTTTTTTATCATCTTCAGAGTTTATTCTGGCACATTCTCTCCGCTGTTTTGGCGTATTGGCTGATTTTTAAATTGTTTAAAAACAAACTGGCTTCACTTATCGCCGCGCTGATTTTTTTAGCCCATCCTCTGCAGGCGGAGGCAGTTACTTATGTCGCCGGCCGGGCCGATCCGATGCATGCGGCTCTGATGCTGGCGGCATTCTTGTTTTTTTACAAGTATGTTGCCGAAAAAGCAGCTTTCAAGTTTTATTTCTGGTCAATTGTCTTTTTCTCGGCTGCGCTCCTAACTAAAGAACGGGCAATAGTACTGCCGGCTCTTCTGGTTTTGTATTACGTCACTCTTTATCCTGAACCTCTTCTTCAAAATTGGAAGAAAAAAATTATCAACATTTTACCCTACACCGGAATTGCCGTCCTCTATCTTATTTTAAGAATGACAGTTTTGCACTTCGCGGATGTTTTTGATCTGGGACAGCCCAACAATATCGGAGCGCAGAATTGGTACGAAAAATTTCTGGCTTACTGCCAGGGCATAGCAGTGTATGCCGGACTTCTCTTTTGGCCGGCTAAACTTTATATGGAAAAATCAATCAGTATTCCGCCATCTTTTTGGAACTCTTACGTGATATCCGGTTTAATTATTGTAATTAGCTCATTGGCGGGAATAGTTTATTCTTTCAGAAGGAAAAAAATTTTTGCTTTTGGAATGCTTTGGTTTTGGGTCGCTCTTTCTCCCTCTTTTCACATTTATCCCATTCAGGGGCTTCTTTACGAACACTGGCTGTATTTTCCCATGATTGGATTACTGGCCGTATTCGTGTTGCCGCTGGCGACAATGATCCGGTATACTGAATTTAATTCCTTTCGGATATTTCTGGTGGCACTACTTACTGTCGGAATCCTGGCTTTAGGTATTCGAACAATTGTCCGCAACCGCGACTGGAACAATCCGATAAGGTTTTACGAAAAAAATGTTTCGCTGGGCGGATTGTCTGCCCGGGTATACACTAACTTAGGCATGGCTTACGATGGCGCGGGAAGGCACGAAGAGGCAATCGGAACTTATCAAAAAGCCATTGCACTGGACAATCGGCTGTTTCAGCCCTGGTACGACACGGGCAACGCTTATTGGGATATGCAAAAATTGGATGAAGCGCTAGCGGCTTATCAAAAGTCCGTTGAACTCAATCCTTATTTTTTGCCGGCTTATTATAATTTGGCGGGAATTTATGCCGGCTGTAATGATTTCGACAATGCTGCTGGAGTTTTGCAGAAGGCACTAGCGGTTGATTCCAATAAATCAAGGACATATTATAATTTAGGAATTGTTTACTATCAAAAAGGAGATAAGACAGAGGCAAAAAAATATTTTACTGAGGCCTTACGGCTGGAGCCGAGTAATGTTGATTTATTGAATCTGGTTAATGGCTTATAGGCCGATGTGGTGAAACCCGCGCACCAGTCCGCCAGCTGGCGGACTGGTGCGGAGCAAGTTGGCAGATTTAACCCATTATAGCTGGTGGGCGAGTGGTGGAATGGTATACACGTAAGGTTTAGGACCTTATGGGAGTAATCCCTTGTGGGTTCAAATCCCACCTCGCCCACAAAATAAAAGACGCATCCCGCCTAGGCGGGACTCCCGCAAGAAATTGAGAGTTCGAATCCCTGCCCGTTGATTTTTAGCGGGGTCTCCCAAGGCACGAAATAAGCTGGACTAATGCAAAAATTAAGTTATAATAATGAAATCAATATTTAAAAGAAATAAAAATGGCAAACGATCAGGAAATTTTGGAAAAATATGAAAAAGAAAATCCCTGGGGCATGCTTACCAGCATTGATCTTAAAGAATGCAATCCGGAGATTATTCGCAACGCCGAAAAAATTAAGGACTTTGTCGCCAAACTCTGTGATTTAATCGGTATGAAACGCTTCGGAGAAATACAAGTGGTTCATTTCGGTGAGAACCAGCGGGTGGCCGGATTTTCAATGACGCAGCTGATTGAGACATCACTTATTTCCGGTCATTTTGCCAACCAGTCCAACGCGGTGTATCTGGATATTTTCAGCTGCGGGAAATATCCGCCTTACAAATCAGCGGAGTTTTGCAAGGATTTTTTTCAAGCCAAAAGCGCCAAAGTGACTGTTATTTTTCGCCACTAAAAACAGCAATGACTGTAAAATATATTGCCGTCACAAAAGAAAACAGCGGAGAGCGCCTTGATAAATTCCTAAAGCGGGAATTTTTTTCGTATTCTCGGGGAGAAATTATCAGAAATATCAGAGCCGGAAATATTCTGGTGAACAGCAAAAAAGTAAAGTCCAGCTATGTTTTGAAAGAAGGAGACATTATTAAATCAAAAATTAAAAATCAAAAATCAAAATTAATTTCCAATTCAAATATAAAATTCAGCGTTATTTATAAGAATGAAGACATTATTATGATCAATAAGCCAGCAGGGTTGAGTGTCCACCCCGTAAAATCAAATGAAAATGATACTTTAGCAAACGGATTGCTGGCAAAATTTACAGAAATAAAAAATATCCATGATGACTCTAAAAATGCGCATCTGCGCCCCGGAATTATTCACCGGCTAGATAAAGACACTTCGGGCGTAATGGTTATTGCGAGAAATATGAAAGCGTATGAAGGGTTAAAGAAAATTTTTAAAGAGCGTAAAGTCGATAAGAAATATTTAGCAATCGTCCGCGGAATCTTAAAGGATAAAAAAGGAGTTATCAAAAAACCGATTGCTCGAGCAAAAACTTATAGAAAGCAGGTAATTGCCGGAAGGAAAACTAAAACGAAAATTCGCGAAGCTATAACTGAATACAAAGTACTAAAAGAGTTTGATAATTACTCTTTACTGGAAGTTACTCCCAAAACCGGCCGGATGCACCAAATTCGGGTGCATTTGTTTTCCATCGGCCATCCGATTGTGGGAGATAAGTTATATAAATTAAAAAAAGCTAAGCTTTTCCCGGCAAAGCTTAGCTTTAAAATGACTAGGCAACTGCTTCACGCCCAGCAGCTCATCTTTGACTTGGGCGGAAAAAAATATAAATTCAGCGCCAGGCCACCGAAGGATTTTGCGGATTTTCTGGGTTTTCTTGACGAAGGGAAAATAAAAAGCTAGTATGAAAAAACTGGACAAAAAGGCAAAAAACTTTGTTTTTAATTTAAGTAAAAATTAACTATAATTACCATATGGATAAGAAAATAATTGAATTTAATCAAGTTTCCCGTCAAAAGAAGATGCCGGTTCTGCGAGCGGGAGATATTATTAAAGTGCATCGTAAAATAATTGAAGGAGGGAAAGAAAGAGTCCAGGTTTTTGAAGGAATCATTATCTCGGTTAAAGGAAAGCAAAGTTCCTCGCCAATGATAAGGGTGCGCAAAGTTTCAGAAGGCGTGGGAGTAGAATTGATCATTCCTGTCTATTCTCCGCAAGTCAAAAAAATTGAAGTGGTAAGGCAAGCAAAAGTGCGAAGGGCAAAATTGTATTATCTGCGGGAGCGGTCAGCCAAGTCGCTCAGAATGAAATACAAGGAATTGTCAGAGTTTGCAAAGGGCGAGGAAGAAGAGAAGAAACCGGACAATACTGAAAAATCAGAAGCCAAACTTCCTTTAGAGAAGCACAAAGAAAAATAGTTTTTAGCGCCCAAGACGCAAAGCGGCATATTAACTGTTCACTTTACTAAGATTTGCGGATGTGGTGCCTGCCTGCTTGTCTCGCTAAAGCTATGGAGAAGCGGGCGGTCAGGGAACCCGGTATATTTACCCCGCATCAATTTCTGTGTTCTGAAGAAAGGGGACGTGGCGGAATTGGTATACGCGATAGGTTGAGGACCTATGCTCGCAAGAGCGTGAGGGTTCAAGTCCCTCCGTCCCCACACAGGAATTGGTGCGGGGCGCATATGCCCCAGTACTAAGTCCAGGGTGGACTAGTACGGGGTAAACTTGAGGTGCATGTGGGAGTAATCTCCCTAGAGGTTTTTACCCCGTATTTGGAGCGAAGCGACATAGTTCGGGGCAAATCCTCTCATCCGCACTTGAAGGATCCTTAGCTCAGTTGGTAGAGCGCTTCGCTTATTCACCCCGCACCAAAATTAAGGGCAATTAGCTCAGTTGGCTAGAGCGCTTCGTTTACACCGAAGATGTCGTAGGTTCGAGTCCTACATTGCCCACTAGAATTTGGTGCGGGGCAAACCGAAGATGTCGTAGGTTCGAGTCCTACAGGATCCACTAATAATGTTTTTTAAAATTTTGCCAGGCTAGCTCAGTGGTAGAGCGAAGGACTGAAAATCCTTGCGTCCCCAGTTCGATTCTGGGGCCTGGCACAATAGGCAAAATTTAGTATGGGGCAAGCTGAAAACTTATGTCGGCAGTTTTTACCCCGTCGAATGATTGGGGCGATCCTGTCCCCAAGCACAACGCCAAGCATTCCACTATAACTAATATGATTAAGGAATGCTAATTACAGTAATGTTACTACTAAGTATTAGTAGTTAGGGTCCGTAGCTCAGCGGTTAGAGCGGCCGGCTCATAACCGGTTGGTCGCAAGTTCGAATCTTGCCGGACCCACATAAAAAATTCAAAATTTAAAAATCAAAATGCAAAACTTAAGAAAGCGGAATTAGTATAGTGGTAGTACGCCACCTTGCCAAGGTGATGGCGCCGGTTCGATTCCGGTATTCCGCTCAATTTTAGGTTCGCTGCAGCACCGCTGAAGGGTGCTAAGCGCCCGGCATTCTTTAGCAGTACCGGGCGATTCCGCTCACTCGCTCTAAAAGAAAAATTCCTCAAATGGTGAGGAATTTTTCTTTTTGTGTTAAAATGAGTCAAAACGTAACTTAGTGCGGTTAAACCTTTAATTGCGACCGTAGTACAGTGGCAGTATACGACCTTCCCAAGGTTGAGACGTGGGTTCCCTGCCTGCCATTGCTCCAAATGCGGATGTAGTATAGTGGTAGTGCCCCAGTACTAAACTTGCCTTACGACAAATTAATACGGGGCAGGCATAACCTTCCCAAGCCCCGCACTAAATCTGCACCGCACTTTGTGCGAGAATAGTATAGTGGCATTACACTTGCTTCCCAAGCAAGAAACGCGGGTTCAATTCCCGTTTCTCGCTCCGTTATTTGTGCAGATTTTAGTGCGGGGCAAGGTTGAAGCGTGGGTTCGATTCCCATCATCCGCTCAGGCATTTGGCAGGCGGGGATTCTCATATCCCGCTCAAAGATTCTCTGAAAAATTGGCTTATTTCAACCCCGAATATTTTCCTAGAATAAGCCAAATTTAGACCAAAATCCCTTATTTAAGGGATTTTTTGGTTTTCCAAGCTTGACTTTCTGCCTGCAATCTGCTAGCATGGTAGGTTGGCATAATATGCCTTTTTTGTTTGGGCTATTTGCCAGCCCCCTAAACCACAGAAGGTTCAGGGCAGGGCAGTTTCTGAAAAACGTGCCTTAACAATTAATGATAGCTTATGGAACTTATTAGTATAATCGCCACTCTGCCGATTGCTGGCGGGCTGACTTTCGGAACGCCAACCATAGTAGAGGAACCAATCAATACTAATACAAAAATAGAATTTGTGGTTGAGAAAAATATACAACTTAATAACGGTTTTGTTGAAAGCAAAAATAATATTCCATATAACTCCGAGAGCTATAAACCAGTGAAAGGCGAAGAAGAAATTAAAAGAGAAGAAAAACTTTCCAAGTGGGAAGAAAAGCAAGCTCATCTGAAAAGCAATCTTCCTAAAGAAAAATTTACTGGAAACTTCTCGGCTTATACTGCCGCCGCTGACGAGTGTGGAAAATCGGACGGGATTACCGCGAGCGGCCTTAAGGTTAAAGGAAAAAGAACCCTTGCCTGTCCTCCGCAGTATCCTTTCGGAACAAAAGTTAAAATTGAAGGATACGGAACTTATGTCTGCGAAGATCGCGGGGGAGCGATCAAGAGTAACCATTTTGACATTTATATGGAAACTAAATCTCAAGCTTTCGCTTTTGGAAGAAGGCATCTCGAAGCGGAAGTGGTGGATTAATCCATCCAAATGTCATTCCGGGCTTGACCCGGAATCTAGAAAATTGGATTCCCGCCTTCGCGGGAATGACATACTAACAAGCAAAAACACCCAAGGATTTTCCGAGGGTGTTTTTGTATTACCTTGTTAATTTTGGCTTGTTGGTATAAATTTGTTATAAGGTCCGGTGGCCGAGAAGTTAGGCAGAGGTCTGCAAAACCTCTTACAGCAGTGCAAATCTGCTCCGGACCTCAAAATTATAGTATGGTTTGTCCAAGCCCGGGTGATGGAATCGGCAGACATGAGGGACTTAAAATCCCTTGGATGAATAATCCGTGCGAGTTCGAGTCTCGCCCCGGGCACCAAAATTATGACCAATTATACAATAATCTCGAAATTCAGAAATAAAGAACAGGTAGAATATCTCACTCGAAAATTAAAAGAAAAAGGTAATACTTGTTATACACTTTTAAAAGAGACATGAAAGGACTAGAGGATTGTGAAAAAGTTATTATGCTTCTTCCGGGCGGAAACTCCGCACATATTGAAGCTGGCATTGCTTATGGAATAGGCAAACCGCTTATATTGATAGGCGAACCAGAAAAACCAGATACTTTGTATCTGATATTTAAAGAGAGATATAAAACGATAGAGAAATTTTTGAAGAGTATTTAAAACAATCTTTCCTGCTTATCTTCTTCTGGCTCTATTTTCATATTTTCAACCGCCGGATTTTCTTCCGGTTTCTTTGCCATTTCCAGAACTTTAGGAATTTTTTTGAAGTCCTCGATTAACACGCTTCGCATTCCGCCGTTATAGAGCGCAGCGGCGGGGTGGTAGAGGGCATAAAAGACCCATGTGCCAATCTCAGGGATATTTCTTCGTAGCGCTTTTCCGTGAATCTGGGAAATTTTTTGATTGGGCAAGAATCTTTCCATCGCGTGTTTTCCTAGAAGCACAATTAATTTCGGATCAATTATTTTAATTTGTTCCACAAGCCACGACCAGCAGGCCTCCACTTCTTCCGGAAGGGGATCGCGGTTTCCCGGCGGGCGACACTTGATTATATTAGCAATATAAGTATCCTCCCTTTTTATATCTATTGTCTCTAATAGTTCATCCAGAAATTTGCCGGCTGCTCCGACAAATGGTCTTCCCAACTCATCTTCCCTTTGTCCTGGTCCTTCACCGATAAACATAATTTCGGCTTCAGCGTTTCCCTCGCCGGGAACAACCACCCGGCAGGTTTCACGTAAAATACACTGGTTGCATTTCATCATGCGGTCATTGAGTTCGTTTAGTTGTTCTTGTTTCCTTTTTGTCATCCTGAACTTGTTTCAGGATCTAATTAGATTCCGGATCAGGTCCGGAATGACAATCTAATTTAGATCGTGAATGCGAATTAATTCAAATTTATCATTGTCAGTATTCCACACTGCAAACGTCGGTGGGTATATTTCTCCAGCCACGTTTCCAGGATTGAGCATTTTGCAATTGTTTATAATTTCTTCCCACGGTTTGTGAGTATGTCCGTAAAAAACAAAATCATACTTGCCAGTTTGGCAAAGCTCTTTGGCAGTTTCGGTGTAATGAGTAAAAGCAATTTTTCTTGCCCCGTGACCGCCTGGTTTTATGGGGTTATTTTCAATTTCTATTTCGCCATAATCTTTAAAAATCCAGGTATTTTTATACTTCTTGTCGAAGTCATAATTTTTAAGCTGCCCATCATCCATATTCCCGAAGCAATAATAAATTTCTCCCGAAAAATTATCATTCAAAAAATCTAGCGTTTCCATTGAAGCCAAATCCCCGCAGCAGATTATTTTTTTAATATTGTTATCCCTGCAATAATTCAAAACTTTTTCAAGGTTAGTTATGTTGTTGTGAATGTCGGAAATAATGGCAATTTTCATGAAATTCTCTACTAATTACGAATTTGTACGAATATACTAATTTTTTATTTATCTCTTAATGTTTTCAAAATCTTTATGTCTTCTTCCACTCCCGGCCATTCGGTTTCACAGAGCATATCCATGCTATTTTTCTTGGCGAAAGAAACTATATTTTTAAATGCTTCCAAGCCAATTTTGCCTTTTCCAATATGTTCATGACGGTCTTTTTGGGATCCGCAGTCCGATTGGCTATCGTTGGCGTGGATTAATTTAATATTTTTCATCCCCAGTTCTTTGTCTATTCTTTTGAGAGTGTTTTCAAAATCAGTCCAATCATATCCTGATGCAAAGGAGTGTTGAGTATCCAAGCATATACCTGCGATAGTAACACTATTTACGCCCTTAATAATTTCTGCCAGTTCTTGTAAATTATCTCCGATAATTTCTCCTGCTCCAGCGCTGTTTTCTAAAAGTAATTTTGTATTTCCGTCATAACCTTCCAAAGATTTCTTTAACATCTCAATAGTTTTTTTGATTGCTTCTTTTTGTCCTAGCTCTTTGGCGGTGCCAATATGAGTCATTACGAATTTAGCGCCCAGCATATTTCCTCTTTCCAATTCGTCGCGAATAGTTTTAACGGAACCATAACGGATGCGATTATTGAGTGAAGCTAAGTTAATGTAATAAGGAGTATGTATATAAACTTCCTTAATTTTGAATTTTAATTTTTGAATTTTAAATTGTTCACAAATTTCATTTGTGAGTATTGGCGCTTTTCCTCCCTGTGGCGGGCGAGTAAAAATCTGAATAACTTCGCAACCCAAATTATGCCCGTTTTTTGGTGCGTTTTGGATTCCTCCTGCTACTGAAACATGAGCGCCAATGTTCATAAATATTCCCCCGCGAATCTACAAATTTTGCTACAAATCTACAGATACTATGATTGTATTATACATTATTTCTGATTTATTCGTACGTTCGTACAGTTTAGTAATTCGCAGAGATTACACTATTTCCCATCCGTTTTCCGCCCCAGCACCATTTTTCAATAAAGTTATTTCTTAATAATAAGTTTATTGGACAAAACGGCTTCGCCTTTGATTTTTCATAATTGATAATCTGTGCTGAAAATGGTGCGGGGTAAATCTCCACAATTTTTAAATAATTTCCCAGCCCTTGTCGGTTTCTACTATGCGACCCTTCACTTCAAATCCGCTGGCTAAGATATGCCCACCTCCCCCAAAATGCCGGGCAATAGCAGAAACATCCACTCCTTTATAATCCTCCGAGCGCAAGCTCCCTTTGATTACTCCACTCTCGCGTTCAGAAAGTATAAGAGAGAATTTTGTTCCAGGCACGGTGTTAAGAATAGACGCTAACTGGGCGATATCATCTGTGGAGGCATTACATCCCTCAATATCTTCTTTGGTAAGAGCGGTAATTATCATCCCGTTTTTAGGGTTGATTTTAGCTTTTTCAAAAGCCCTCCCCCATAGTTTGAGAGTGGAAATTTTCTTGTTGGCTAGTGCGGCATCAATAATTTTGGATAAAGAAATTCCCTTTCTCATCAGGGAAGAAGCAATTTCCATCACTCGGGCTGTCGTATTGGAATGCTGGAAGTTTCCCGTGTCGGATAAGATTCCCAGCATTAGGGAGGCGGCAATGTTTTTGCTTATTTGCTCATTGGTGAATTCAAGATAATCGTAAACTATTTCACATACCGAAGAATAAGAAGAATCAATAATATTAATATCTCCTTTGAGAGTAATGTCGGGATGGTGGTCGAGAAGAACTATAACTTGGTTTGGAAGAAGTTGATTTTTGATTTTATCGAACCCTCTTTCCACGCTGTCTGCAGCGATAACCGTTTCGTAGGATTTAAGATCGAGATGGTCCGGATATTCAAATTGTGAAGGAAAGGCAGATCCCAAAAGAGGAGGAAGCGGGTCAAAACAGGCAATGTCAGCCAGCTTCCTTTTGTCTTTTAAATATTCTTTTAACGCCAGGACAGATCCCACTGTGTCTCCATCAGGCCCGGAGTGGGCAACTAATAGAATTTTGTTGGATTTTTTAATGACGTAACGCAAGGCATTAAATTCACGGGCGAATTTGTGCATAAAATTACAGAATTTGGAATTCAGTATTTAGAATCAAGAATGGGAATTACGAATTATGAATCAAGAATATTATTTATTCAAAATTCTAAATTAAAAATTCACTATTCTAATTCTATAAGTATTTTTTCCACCTCGTCGGCTTTTGATTCGGTTTTGTCGAGTTGGAATTCAATCCGTGGAAGCGGTTTTGTGGAAAGCTTTTTATTAAGAACGCCCTGAAGGCGGTACATTTCTTTTTTAAGCGTTTCCATAACATAATTAGCTTCGCGCTCGGGGAAAATACTCACGAATATCCGAGTATAGCGGAGATCAGGAGTAGTGTCAACTTTAGCCACAGTGACAAAGACCCCGGGCTTGAGGTCAAGTTCCCGGGTTATAATTTCAGCCACCTGGCGCTTAATTAGTTTGTTTATTTTTTCAAGGCGATGAGACATAAAATTAAATCCAAATTTCAAAATCCAAATTTCAAATGAATTTAAAAATCCAAATTTTTAAAATTTTTTCATTTGAGTTTGATTTGAAATTTAAACTTTGGATTTTGATTTTTTCGGTTAAAGCGTTCTTCTCTTCTCCTCTTCCTTATACACAATCAAAGCATCTCCCTCTTTAATCTTCACGTCTCCTTCAAAAGTGATTCCGCATTCATTGCCCTGACTGACTTCATCAGTGTTCGCTTTATTTTGCTGAAGATTAGCTAATTTTCCTCTTCCAATTATTTCGCCGTCTCTTTTTACTTCAATCAGGGAGCCCTTTATTAATTTCCCTTCAGTTACTCTTCCTCCCACGATCATGTCGCGCTTGCCGGTTTTAAAAATTGCTAAAACATTTAACCTTCCTAAGTCCTCCCGGATAACTTCCGGCGGAAGCATATCAGCCATTTTGTTTTTTACGTCCTGAACAAGCTCATAAATAATTTTGAAGGACTTAATCTCCGTGCCGCTGGTTTCGGCCAGGCGCTTTGCCACTGGAGTGGCTTCTACGTTAAAACCATAAATTATAGCACTGGCGCTTTCAGCTAATTTTACGTCCGATTCAGTAATATTTCCCACGCCAGTACCAATATATTCAATTGACAGTTCTTCTGATTTAATTGCTTTCAAAATTTGTTCAACGGCTTCAAGCGACCCTTGGACATCGGCCTTAATAACCAGGTTGAGTTTTTTTATTCCGGCTTCTTCCCTTTCTTGTTTTAATTTGGCTTTATCGCTTATCAATTTTCCGGCCAATTCCTTTGATTTAAGCCGCGCTGCTGATTTCCCGCTCATTACCTGAAGAATATCGTTGGTCTGGGGCGTGGAATTTAGCCCCATGATCATAACTGGAGTTGACGGTCCGGCGCTCATAATGTTTCTTCCGATATAGTCCTCCATTTTTCTTATTCGTCCAAAACTTCCTCCAGCCACAACGTCCTGACCGATTTTAAGCGTTCCTGTTTTAATCAGGACTATTGCAACGGGACCCTTTTGTGGGTCAAGATGAGCTTCAAGGACAACAGCTAGGCCATCACGCTTTGAATCAGCTTTAAAATCCTCAACTTCAGCCAGGAGAATAATTTTTTCCAGAAGTTCGTCAATGCCAATATTTTTCTTGGCGCTGATTTCAGCACTCATAATCTCCCCGCTCCACTCTTCAAGAAGAATTCCATTGTCAGCCAATTCCTGCTTCACTTTCGCAATATTAGCTCCTGGTTTATCAATTTTGTTAACAGCGACAATTGTTGGAATCTTTTTTTCTTTCAGGTATTCAATGACTTCTTTGGTTTGAGGGCGGACTCCGTCGTCAGCGGCCACCACCAGGACGGCGATATCCGCGATGCTAACGCCGCGCTCCCGCATGGCAGAGAATGCTTCATGCCCGGGAGTATCAACAAAAGTGATGGTAATCCCCTTTTTCTTTACTTGGTAAGCGCTGATATGCTGGGTAATTCCTCCGGCTTCACCGGCCACCACGTTAGTTTTTCGGATTGTATCAAGCAGAGTCGTTTTTCCGTGATCCACATGTCCTAATATGGTAACCACCGGCGGGCGCGGCTGGAGATTTTTTCCCGATTCTTTTTCTTTGCGACAGATTTCAACCAGTTTTTCAAGAGTGATTACATCGGCGGCGGAGGACTCCAGGTCTTCTTCGGTTTTAAACCCCAGATCCTGGGCAATAATACTGGCTGTTTCAAAGTCAATTTCCTCATTGATGGTCGCCAGTATTTTGTTTTTCAAAAGTTCCATAATAATCCGGGAAACAGGGAATCCCAGCAACTCGCTAAAGCGCTTGACTGTAACCGATGACGGAATTCTTACCGTCTTTTCAGTTGTTGATTTTTGAATTTCCATAATTCTAAACTTTTTCTTCTTTAATCGGGCTGGCGATTTTTATCGCTTGTTTTTCTTCTTCCGTCAGCGGATATTTTTTGGACTCTCCCCTGATAACGGGCTTAGCGTATACCCGAGTTCCTTCCCGGGTATGAAGAGAAGAAATTACAATGCCGGAATTTTTTCCATCAAGAAGCGCAATAGCAAAACTCTGATCTCCGCCTATATCTTTGAAAGGATTAAAACGAATCACTCCTATTTTATGCAGTCCCCGAAATGAAAGCGCGTTGATTTTATTTGATATTTCGAAAAGTTCCTGAATTTCTTTGTCCAGTTCTTTAAGGGATTTTGAGTGACTGGCGATAAGCGCTTCCAGGTTTTGACCGTCTTTTCCGGCGAAAAATAATTCACTTCTTTTGTTTATTGATCTTATTTGTAATAGGTTAAAAATGCCAAAGACAATGGCAAGAATTCCCAAAGACAGGGTGCTTATTATCAGTATTGTTATATTGGATTGGACCCAGTCATTCATAACGTTTTTGATAACTAGAGCTTATTTCACGTTAGCATTTATTTCCCCTTGTGTAAAGAAAAAAAGGCAAATGGCGGTTTTTCTAGAACCCGTAAGAAAGCGGAGGGTACAGGAGTTGAACCCGTAATCCGCTAGGCGGGAAACCGCATTTTCCGCCAAAGGTGGACCAGCCGTTGGCTGGCGAGTTATATAAGCGAAAGAGGTGAGATTTTCACCCCGCACCTATAAAAATTTTATAAATTTGCGGCGGGAGAGGGATTCGAACCCCCGGTACCCTTTCGGATACACCTGATTTCGAGTTCCCGCACAAAGCGGAAGGAGTGAGATTCGAACTCACGGTCCCGTTTCCGAGACACCGCATTTCGAGTGCGGCCCATTCAACCACTCTGGCATCCTTCCACTATATGCGGGACGCAGCAGGCCTACGTGTCCCGCACCAATTTTTGGTGCGGGATTCAACCACTCTGGCATCCCGCCAAAATTTTGGTGCGGGGCGGGCTCACAAAGGGATTGCTCCCTTACGGCTTTTTCTCGACCCCGTAAGAAAGCGAAGGGTATAAGAGTTGAACCTGTGAGGGGATTGCTCCCCAACCGCATTTCGAGTGCGGCGCATTAGACCACTCTGCCAACCCCCCGCTTCTCTACGGGGCGAGGCCGCTTCCTTTATTGAATCTCGGCCACTCTTCCAATTATATAATAGCAGATTCAGGATGATCCCGCCTAGTGGGATCATTTTGCCATTTTTGTTTTTTGTTGTAAAATTGATAATATCTGGGAAATAATGATTACCTCTATTTTTTAAGTGGTGCTAATTTATGCAAACCGGATCTTCCGCAATTGAGAGATTTATTAACCCCCTGTCTATTATCAGACAACTGGATGTCGTTCCGGGAAATGTGGTGGCTGACTTTGGTTGCGGAGCCGGATATTTTTCAATACCTTTCGCTCAAAAAATAGGAAAAGAAGGGAAGGTGTACTGTCTAGATGTATTGCCGCAGGCGCTGGAGGCGGTGGAAAGCCGGGCCAAGATAATGGGAATCACCAATATTATTACCCGACGGGTGAATCTGGAAAACAAGCAGGGATCGAAACTCGATAAAGAAAGCGTTGACTGGGTAGTGCTGAAAGATATTCTTTTTCAAAACCAGCAAAAAGAAGCTATTATTGAAGAGGTACATCGGGTGCTAAAACCCCAGGGAAAAACACTGATAGTGGAATGGAATGATAAAGATTTTTCAATCGGGCCGGATAAAAAATTGAGAGTGTCACTGAAGACATTGTCGAAGACGGTAGGAAAGCATAAATTTTCCATTGAGAAAGTGCTGGAAGCCGGCAATTTTCATTACGCGATGGTTTTAGCAAAGCACTAAAGCATCTAATCCAAAAAATTAGCAAATGCGGATAGTAACTCTTTAACATTTTCGTTCTAAAAACGATGCAATCAAAAATAAAAATACTGGTAGCTTTCATAGTCCTTACTTCTTTGTTTTTTTTCTCGGGTTGCTTGAAGAAAAAGGAAACCGTTTATAAAGTTAATCTGGAAATCTGGGGCGTTTTTGACAACTCCGATGCCTATGGAAAAATTGCCCAAGCATACCGGGAAATAAATCCTTTTGTCGGTGAAATAAAATACCGCAAGTTCGAGGCGGATAATTACAAGAGAGATCTTCTTGACGCTCTGGCTTCCGGACAGGGGCCGGACATTTTTTTCTTCCACAATACTTGGCTTCCTTCTTTTGCTGATAAAGTCGAGCCGGCTCCCGATTGGCTTCTGGGAGAGCAGGAATTTCGTCAAAATTTTGTGGATGTAGCCGCTAATGATTTTTTGGACAAAAGCAAAGTATACGCCGTGCCGCTAAGCGTTGATTCACTGGCACTTTACTATAATAAAGATTTATTCAATGCGGAAGGAATTACCTCCCCTCCTGCCACCTGGAAAGAGTTAGTAGAAGATGTTAAACGGCTTACCAAAATCGATCAGTTTGGAAACATCGTCCAGCAGGGAGCGGCTCTGGGAACAGCTTACAATATCAATCGGTCCACCGATGTTCTGGGTTTGATAATGATGCAAAAAGGTGCCCAAATGATCAATGAAGACAGAACTCAAGCTGCCTTTGGCTATCCTGTTACCGTTGGCGAAAAATCCATTCAAGCGGGAGAAGAAGCATTTGATTTTTACACGCAGTTTGCCCGCTCCAGCTCGCCCCAATACGGCTGGAATTCGCGGATGCATTATTCCATTGATTCTTTTTTTGAAGGAACAGCCGCGATGATGATCAACTATTCTTGGCACTATCCGACCATCAAAAGCAAAAATTCAAAGCTGAATTTTGCTGTTGCTCCCGTTCCTCAATTCCAGGGAACCCCTCCGGTCAATTACGCTAATTACTGGGGGCTGGCGGTGGCTAAAAATAAAATAATTTCTTCTCCTTCTAATCCGCAATTGACAGGAAGTGAAGAAGTGGTGCCGGACAACAAAGTGCGTATTCATGAGGCCTGGCAATTTTTGAAATTTTTGGCGATAAGAAACAACGGAAAAATTACTCTGGTAAACGGCATCACCGGAAACAGCAAGGAATTCCCCGTCAGCATTGATCCGGTGGTTGAATACCTGAAAGAAACCGGAAATCCGGCGGCGCGAAGGGACATTATTGAAAAACAAAAAAGCGACCCAATTCTCGGCTCCTTTGTTTATGGCAATTTAATCGCCAAAAACTGGTATCAAACCGAACCGGAAGCCATTGAAACAATACTGGCCGAAGCCATTGATTCGGTTAACCGGGGAAAGATGACTGTCCGCGACGCGCTGGAGCTGGCCGAAACGCGAGTGAGCCAGCTAATGAGAAAGTAATTTTTCTTTATTGCTAATAATTATTAATATCAACTAATTCCCTATGAATTTTAAAAAATATTATTTAATAGCGACTGCCAGTGTTATTCTCGCCTTAATTTTTCCTTTTGTTTCTTTAGCCCAATGCAAGGCGGAAGGAAATGTAATAGAGTTTTGCAATCCTCTCCGGTTCAACACGGTGCAGGAAGTTTTAGCGAGCTTAATGGCTTCCCTTCAAGGAGTAATTGTAGTCATCTCTATTATTTTCATAATTATCGGGGCGGTGTTTTACATTACTTCGGGCGGGAGCGAAGATCGGATAAAAACCGCCAAGAAAGCCATTCTTGCCTCAATGATCGGACTAGCTATTGGAATTGCGGCACCGACATTCCTAAAGGAAATATCAAGCATCTTAGGATGGACAAATCAGCCACCGGAGTTACAACAGGCGAAAAGCATTGCCGAAATAGCTCTTAGTGTCCTGAATTTTCTTCTGGGAATTGTCGGGGCTCTGGCGCTCATTATGATGATAATTGGGGGAATTATGTATCTCACCGCAGCGGGAAACGAGGACCGAATTGATGCAGGCAAAAAGATTTTCAAGTTTTCCCTAATTGGAATTGCCGTGGCGCTGGCATCGCTGGTTATTATCAGACAAATTGCCTTGTTTTTTTAATCAATATTTTTTAACGCAAAGAATTTAGACCAATGCTATTCAATGTTCCCCAATTTATTGATGTGGAAGACAAAGTGGCCGGTCCCTTCACGGCCAAGCAGCTTCTTTGGATGTTTGGAATGGGCGCGGTACTGCTAGTGCTCTGGAACATACTTGAAAAACCGGCTTTTTTTGTTTCCGCTGTTCCGATAGTTGCTCTTTTTATGGCTTTGGCTTTTTATCGCCCCTATAACCAGCCACTAATAAGATTTATTCTTTTTTCTTTACTGTTCCTTTTCCGCCCCAAGGTGTATGTGTGGAAAAGAATTCCTCATAAAATAGCATCTCAGGCAGGAAAGAAAAAAACGCCTGCTACGATGGAAAAAGAAAAAAAGAAAATGCTCAATCCGGAAAATATAGAAGCGTTAGCGCGAGTGCTGGACAGCGAGGGCAGGGAACGGAATGAAAAAATTATGGAGATAATAAAGAGAAATCAAAAATCAAAATGAAAAAATCAAGATTCTAAATCAAAATTAAAAAATTTTTAAGTTCTAAGGTCTCTTAATTTCAATTTTTTATCTTTTTGCATTTTGATATTTGATTTTTAATATTGCTATGGAGTTACTACATTCGAAAAAATTAACCGCCGGGAGTGGAGCCAGCACGCAAAAGTACGTGGACGTTGAAGAGATTAAAAACGGAGTTATCGTTCTTAAAAACGGGTCTTTGAGGGCCATTCTTTTGGTCTCTTCCATAAATTTCGAGCTTAAGTCCACGGAAGAGCAGGACGCAATCGTCGGCCAATATCAAAACTTCCTTAATTCTCTGGATTTCCCTGTTCAGATTATTGTCAGTTCCCGACGGCTCAATATTGGTCCCTATCTGGATTTTTTAGGGGATAAAGAAAGTCAGCAGACGAATGAATTATTGCGGCTCCAGATTTCCGAATACATAAACTTCATTAAAAATCTCACCGAGGTCTCCAATATAATGTCCAAGTTTTTCTATATCGTGATCCCCTTTTCTCCAGTGGAAACAAAAGAAGGAGGGCCTTTCCGGAAACTCACTTCAATGTTCAACCCTCGACAGTCAATACTGCGCAAGCGAGAACTTTTTGAGACATACGAAAACCAGCTGTGGCAAAGAGTGGATCACGTGGTTGCCGGGCTGAGCGGAACAGGAGTAAAAGTTACTCCTCTGGGTACTGAAGAGGTAATTGAGCTGCTGTATAATTCCTATAATCCAACAATCTATACCAACTCAATCGTCCGGGAGATTGAAAATATTGAACTAGGAAAATAAAATTATGTTTGATCTGGGAAAAAATAAAAAAGAAAAAGACACACTGCTGGAAAGCGAAGAACTTTATCAAGCAGGAGAGGCAACTATTAAGGACTTGATTGCTCCGGCGGCGGTGAAGATTAATGCCAACTATATCCAAATTGGCGAGACCTACACCCGAACACTTTTTGTCATTACCTACCCCCGTTATCTTCACACTAGCTGGTTTTCGCCGATTATCAACATTGATTTTCCGCTGGACATCGCCATGTTTATTCATCCGGTTGATACCAACGAAATCCTGAAAACTTTGCGCAAATCCACCACCCGGGTGCAGTCAGAAATTCACTTGGAGGAAGAAGCCGGAAAAATTCGCGACCCGATTTTGGAAACCGCCCTTCGGGATATTGAGGACTTGCGCGACAAGCTTCAGCAAGGGACTGAAAAATTCTTTCGATTCGGTCTTTACATGACCGTTTACGGGAAGAGTTATGATGAAGTAAGCAAGATCTGCCAGCAAATTGAGGCCATTTTAGAAGCGCAACTGGTTTACGTGAAGCCGGCGGTACTTAAAACCGAACAGGCCTTTTCTTCCACGCTGCCGCTGGCTAACGACGAGCTGGATGTCGGGAATAATCTCAATACCTCCCCTCTTTCCACCACTTTTCCTTTCGTTTCTTCCGACCTTTCCTCCAATGAAGGAATTCTTTACGGCATCAACCGGCACAACAATAGTTTAATTCTTTTTGACCGGTTCAATATGGAGAATGCTAATATGGTGATTTTCGCCAAATCCGGAGCCGGGAAAAGTTATTCCGTGAAACTGGAGGTGCTGCGCTCGATGATGCTGGGGACAAACGTGATGATTATTGACCCGGAAAACGAATATAAATATCTGTGCGAAACGGTCGGCGGAACCTTTGTTAAAATTTCTTTGGACTCCCATTTTCACCTCAATCCCTTTGATCTTCCTAAAATCAAAGAAGACGAAGATCCGGAAGGAGTTATCCGCAATACCATCGCTAATATTATCGGTCTTCTTCATCTCATGCTCGGATCAGTCACGCCGGAAGAGGATTCAATTTTGGATCGAGCCATTCGAGAGACCTACGCGGTGCGCGACATTACTCCCCAGAGCAACTTCCAGTCGTTTACTTCCAATTCTTTCCCGACGATGTCCGATCTTTATGAAGTGCTGCGCAATATGGAGGGAGCGGAATCGCTGGCGATGCGTCTTGAAAAATACACCGAAGGAATTTTTTCCGGCTTTCTCAATAATCCCACCAACGTGAATATTGACAACCAGCTGGTAGTGTTCAACATTCGCGATTTGGAAGAGGAACTTCGCCCAGTGGCGATGTACGTTGTTTTACAATTCATCTGGAATGAGATGCGTTCGGAGCTAAAGAAGCGTTTAGTAGTAGTGGATGAGGCCTGGGTAATGATGCAAAATGAAGACGCCGCTTCTTTTATGTTTGGCATTGCCAAAAGGTGCCGCAAGTACTACACGGGACTTACCACTATTACTCAAGACATTACTGACTTTTTGGCTTCCCGCTACGGAAAGCCGATTGTCACCAACTCCTCGATTCAGTTGCTTCTCCGCCAGTCGCCAGCGGCCATTGAAACAGTAGTGGAGACGTTTTACCTTACCGATCAGGAGAAATTTCTGCTTTTGGAAAGCAACGTCGGGGAAGGAATATTTTTTGCCGGCACCAAGCATGTGGCGATTAAAATCATCGCTTCCTATAGTGAGGATCAGATTATTACTTCCGATCCACGCCAGCTGCTGGAAATAGAGCAAGCCAAAAAAGAATTTGGCGAGGAAAAAATGTAGATATTGAATTATCTTTATGTCCGAGCATGATCACAGGAGACGTTTGGCAGAAGCCAGAAAAAAATATCAGGATACGAAAAAAATTGCGGCTGAAGCCAAGACCTTGGTAAAATCCGCCACTCCCTGGGGAGTGTTTTCTTTACTTTCCCAATTTAATTTATTTGCTGACTGGGTCTACGCAGCAGCGCTCGCAGCAGCTATTTTTAAAGATTTTTTTTTAGACCTTATATTTGGTTTTATTCCTGCTGTTGGAGCAGTAATAACTTGGCTCGTTTCAATTTTTATTTTTTTCATGATGATTCTTTCCAATACGCTAGAAAAAGACCGCACTGTCTTTCAGCGAACACTTATAAGATACATAACTCGTTTTCTAATCCTGATCCTAGTTACAATTTGTGAGTCTATCCCAGCGATAGAAGTATTACCACTGGAGACAATTGGAGTCATTGCAATTTATTTGTTTACTTTAGCAGCTAGGAAAAATGCAGAAGAAGTTAAAAAGAAAGCAAGGACCGCTCAGGCGTCAATGGAGGAAGAATATGTATAATAAATCAAAAATCAAATATCAAAATGCAAAATTTTATCCTTTTTAAATTTTGATTTTTACATTTTGATTTTAGCGCAGCGCTTATGCCTTCTAAAATACTTTCCGCTGCTACTATTGGCCTTGATAGTGAAATTGTAGAAGTGGAAGTGGATGTTCTGGGCCAGGGACTCCATAATTTTACCATCGTTGGTCTCCCCGACACGGCTATCAAAGAATCACGCGACCGGGTTAGTTCGGCCCTCAAGAACAGCGGCTTCAAGCCGGCTCATCGCTGCGGCCGGATTACCGTGAATCTGGCTCCGGCTGATCTTCCCAAGCTAAGTCCGATTTATGATCTTCCCATTGCCCTTGGACTCATTTTAGCTACCAATCAGGTCCATTTTGACTTCAAAGGAAAAATGTTTGTGGGAGAGCTGGCTCTAGACGGAACAGTGCGCCCGATTCACGGAACTCTTCCCATCGCGCTTCTTGCCAAAGAAAAAGGAATAAAAGAACTTTATGTTCCACGAGAAAACGCGCCTGAAGCCAGCGTGGTCAGGGAAGTCAGAATTATTCCGGCGGATAATTTTTATTCTCTGGTCAGTCATCTTATCGGAGAGCAAATTATTGATTTTTTTCCGGAAGTGAATTTTGAGGAATTATTTCAAAAAGAAGAATATCCGCTGGATATGTCCCACATCCACGGTCAGGAACATGCTAAACGAGCTCTTGAGATTGCCGCCGCCGGCGCCCACAACGTGATTCTCAACGGTCCTCCCGGATCAGGAAAAACGCTCCTGGCCAGGACAATGCCTTCCATTCTTCCCCGCCTCAATTTTTCCGAATCGCTGGAAATCACCAAAATATTTTCCGTGGCGGGGAAGTTGTCCAAGAACAGTGGTTTGATTACCGAGCGCCCTTACCGCTCTCCTCATCACAGCGCGAGTGCTGTGTCATTGGTGGGCGGAGGAACTTATCCCAAGCCCGGTGAAATAAGCTTAGCCCACCGGGGAGTGTTATTTTTGGACGAATTCGCCGAGTTCCCCCGAAACGTGATGGAGAATCTCCGCCAGCCGCTGGAAGACGGAGTGATATCAGTATCTCGCGCCAAGGGATCGCTTGAATTTCCGGCTCGCTTCACTTTGATCGCGGCCATGAACCCCTGCCCGTGCGGCAACGCGACTGATCCAGAGCGCCTCTGCTCCTGCAGCCCGGCGCAGATCATCAAGTACCAGCGAAAAATTTCCGGTCCGATCTTAGACCGTATTGACCTTCATGTAGAAGTACCGCGGCTCAAGTTTGAAAAATTGCGTGAGGATGGCCGCGGAGAAACCAGTGTTCAAATCAGGGAACGGGTAGAAAAAGCCAGAGAAGTTCAAAAAAAGCGTTTTAAAAATCTGGATATTATTACTAATAGCGAAATGAGTTCCAATCAGATAAAAAACTTCTGTCTTCTGGACAATCAGTGTATTGAACTCCTTCGCAGTGCTGTCACCACGCTGCACTTGAGCGCCCGGGCATATCATCGTATTATTAAGATCGCTAGAACCATCGCGGATCTCGCCGGAGTGGAAAAAATCCAGCCGGCCTACATTGCCGAAGCGGTACAGTATCGGTTTAAGACGGAGTAAAACTATTAATTTTTAATAAAACAAAAATGAAAAGCATAATCCCACAGGAAGTCATTGAAAATAAAATACTTCTCATAAGAGGTAAGAAAGTTATTCTGGACAAGGATTTAGCCGCTTTTTATCAGGTTGAAACTAAAGTTCTTAACCGGGCTGTTAAAAGAAATATTGACCGTTTCCCGGAAGATTTTATGTTCCGCTTAAATAAAAACGAGTTTGACAATTTGAGGTTCCATTTTGGCACCTCAAGTTACGGAGGAAGGCGCTATATTCCTTTTGTCTTTACCGAACAAGGCGTGGCTATGCTTTCCAGCGTTTTAAAAAGCAAAAGGGCTATACAGGCCAACATACAAATTATCCGGACTTTTACCCGGCTCAGGGAAATAATAATCAGTAACCGCGAACTTCGTATTAAAATTGAAGAAATGGAAAGAAAAAATGAAAGCAAATTCAAGGTTATTTTTGATATTATTAAAAAACTTATAGCCACCCGGGAAAAAGAGATAAATCCAAATAAACGGATCGGCTTTAAAGCTAAATAATCCTGGGTGGTTTTAGAATATTTAGAAGGTATCCTAGGCGCGTTTCAGCAAAATAAAAGAGGCAGAACGCGGTTGCGAACTGCCTCAAACCTTATTATTACTTTCCTAACAAATTGTTAAGAAAGTTGACTATTATCCCTTTCCACCTCTTATTATACCACGGTAGGTTTTTGGAAGTGTTATACGGGATTTTCCTGGTTTTCAACTGTGGCATTTTTATTCCTCCTTTATTTCATATGCCATTCCTGCGAAAGCAGAAATCCAGTAAACAAATTTTATCTTATTTCTCTTTTTCAAAACCACTTTTCACAAAATGATTTTAAAAAGAGAGGCAAGAGAATCAGATTCAATCCTCTTGCCTCAAATTATCATAATTTCACCCCTTTCAATATTTTGGAACAATGCTTATCACAATCCTCTTTTTGATATAAGTTAAGTCCGTGCTTGCAGATAATACAAATGCCAAACTTTTTCTTTAGAAAAATAATTATCTCCCTCGCTTCTTCTTCCTCTTTCCATTCCTTGCCTTTTTTATCTAGCGTCTTTATTAAATTGGGAACATCTCCTTCGTAACATCCTATTCCATCATCAACAAATGTGACTCTGCAATCGCCTTTTTTCTCGTCGTAAATACCTTCCCGATTCCATTTAATATCCAAGACATCATTTAAATCCCAAAGATCAATACAATTATCATTTCTGATTTCTTTCACTATTTCTTCCAAATTCTTCTTCATTTTAATCCCCTTATCCCTGCCTTTCTTATATTTCCATCAAAGATGGATTATACAAGTTAAGGACTTATAGGTATATTTTTCTGAGGTGATTTATCAAAGAACTGCGTTAAGATTTTTGTATTCGTATGTGCCCATTCGTAGTGGGCTATTCGGATACCTCATCTTAACAGCCCATTATACTCCTAAATTATGGAAATGTCAATATTAAGCGTCAAGCAAATCAGAATAATTACTAATCTTAAATAAATAATCCTTTAGTAAAGCCATTATTGACAAATTATGCCAGTTTGATATAATATAAATGTTGACGGATAATGCCGACATAATTAAGTAGAAAGTTTATAAAGTATGTAAAGGAAATGGAGATAAAAAGTGTTTTAAAACAATTCGGGCTGGAAGGTAAAAAGGCGGATGTATATTTGGCGGCTTTGGAGTTGGGAAGCGCGACGGTAATTGAAATTGCTAAAAAGGCAGAAATTAAAAGAACGACAGGATATGATATTTTGCTGGATCTGGAAAAGCTGGGCTTGATTTCGGAAACTATGAAAGGCAGAAGAAGATTTTTTATCGGCGAAGACCCGGAAAATATCCAGAAAAAGTTAAAGGAAAAAGAAAGCTTGTTTTCTGAAATACTCCCCCAGTTAAAGTCGGTATATAATATTAAAGGCGTAAAGCCAAAAATAAGATTTTACGAAGGAAAAGAGGGATTAAGAGAAGTTTATGCTGATACTCTAAAATATTCCGGTGAAATGCTGGCTTTCGCCTCGGAAGACGTAGCAAAGGTTTTAGGAACGGACTGGGTGAATAATTATCTCAAAACTCGAACAAAAAAAGGGATTCGTGTTAGGGCAATTATGCCGGGCACCGAATTTCTGACCAAGGAAATAATTTCCCGTGACCGGGAACAGCTTCGGACGACAAAAACAATTAATCCTAAAAAATATCCGTTTTCCATTGAAATAAATATATATGGCTATCAAAAAGTGGCTTTAATGTCTTCAAAGGAAGAAACCGGCTTGATTATTGAAGGCGCGGAGATTTATAATACTATGAAGCTTATTTTTGAACTTTTGTGGGATAATTTGCCGGAAATAAAGTTGAAGCCGAAAGAGGAACTTGATAAAAAGACCAACATAGCTGAAGATGATGAAGATGACTTGGATTATTGAATGAAGCGCTGAAAAATCGCGGATTAAAAAGATTAAAGAACTGCTTAAAATCTAATGTTAAATATTGAAAACAGAAAATTAGCACGGCAAATTGAAGCCGCATTTTTGGCGGTTTCATTGTCTTGGATTATCGCTAGTTGCACCTTTGCCAAAGGAAAAAATCCGGATTTTTCAGATGTTGATAAAAAGATAGTGTTTAATGACGACGGATTGGTTTTTGAAAATATTTCTTCCCAAGCCGGCACGGTCGGTGAATTTTTAGAGGAACAAAAAATAAGCATCAAGGAAGGGGATAATATCATTCCTTCTCTGGACAATAAAATATTTTCCGGACTGAAAATAATTATTCAGCGGGGAAAAGAAGTTGTAATAAGCGTGGATAAAAAGAAAATAGAAAGTCATACCTTACTGGCAAATGTTGAAGGAGTGCTTTGGGAAAATGGAGTAAGTATAAGCGAAGATGATGTTACTTCTCCGACTAGATTATCGCCAATTTCTGACGGGAGCGAAATAAAAATTACCCGGGTTGTTATTAAAGAAGAAGTTAAAAAGGAGAACATTAACTTTAAAACAATAACACAGGAAGATGAAAAACTTAGCTGGCGGACCAGAAAAGTGACCCAAAAAGGGGAGAAAGGAATAAAAGAACTGCGCTACCGAGTTGTGTTTCATAATGGGCAGGAAATTTCCCGGAAACTTTTGGAAACACAAATCACAAAAGAGCCAGTTTCGGAAATGGTGGTGCAAGGAACATACGTGAAGGTGGGCAAATCCCATACTGGCACAGCCACCTGGTATTCTTTTCGCGGCGGGCTTTTCGCCGCCAGCCCCTGGCTGCCGATAGGAAGTTATGCCCGGGTGACTAACAAAGAAAATGGGAAACAAATAATTGTAAAAATCAACGACCGCGGTCCGTTTGGAGATGGGCGCATTATTGATCTGGACAAAGTAGCATTTGCCAAAATCGCGCCGCTGGGACAGGGCGTAATTTCCGTAAAAGTGGAAGAGATCATAAATTAATTTTGAGAAATAAAAAGGCGCGTGGAGATTGCATTACACAATACTGCGGCCGCAGTATTGTGTAACACGAACTTCATTTGTTATTATATGCCCACCAAGTTAGGTCAAAATTTTCTGGTTAATAAAGATGTCGTTAAAAAGATTATTAAAACGGCAGGTCTAACGCCTGATGATTTTGTTCTGGAAATCGGGCCGGGGAAAGGGATATTGACAGAAGAATTGGCAAAACACGAGGGAAAAGTTATCGCTGTTGAAATTGATAAAAAACTGGTGAATTTGTTACGTAACAAATTACATAACTGCAAAAATGTTGAAATTGTGAAAGGAGATATTTTAAAGATTAATTTAACTAAACAACTTACAACTAACTACTTACAACGTATAAATTACAAAGTAATTGCGAATTTACCTTATTATATTACGTCGCCGATCATTAGGCTTTTTCTGGAAGCTGATAATCCACCGAGCGAAATGATATTGATGGTTCAAAAAGAAGTAGCCGAGCGGATTGTCGCCCAGCCGGGCAAGATGAGCATTCTATCAGTGGCGGTTCAATATTACGCAAAGCCGGAATTATTATTCACAGTCGGGAGGGAAAATTTTGATCCGGTGCCGGAGGTGGATAGCGCAGTAATAAAAATATCAAATATCAAAAATCAAATATCAAAATTAGAGAGTAAAGAATTTTTTAGAATAGTGCGGGCGGGATTTTGCGCCAAGAGGAAAACGCTTGCCAATAATTTGACCAACAGTTTTCATCTGGGGAAATATGAAGTGGAAGAAAAAATAAAAAAAACCGGATTTTTGCCAAATGTCCGAGCACAGGAGCTTTCAGTTGAAAATTGGAAGAAATTGGCGGGATTGTTCTAAGGAAGCTCTACAGGAAAACTACTTTCATCATTATCATTCCGTACAAAACCACTACTCCCAAAATCCACCACGGCAGGCGCCGCGGATTTATACTTTTATTAATAATTATCCAGAAGGCGAGACCGCCGAAAAACAGCGCCCACCAGAACAGCCGCGGTTCGTTAAATAATATCACACTCAAAACGAACGAAAGAAAAATTCCCGCGCCCACGATAATTTTTCCCCACTGTTCGCCAAAAAGGACGGGAACGGTGTACACCCCGTTTTTTTTATCTCCTTCAACGTCCTTGAAATCCTTGATGGGAAGCGCCAAAGTATAACCAATTACTAGAAGCGCCACAATGGAAAAGGGAAGGCCTTTTATATTCTGCTCAGGCGAAACCAGTATAAAACCGGAAAACAAAATCAGAAGTGATGCAATGGCGCTCACAAAGGTCGAAACAAAGGCAAATCGTTTGAGCCGCAGGGGCCAGCAAGAGTACAACCAGGCGATGGCTTGATAAACCAGAAGTAGCAAGGCGATTTTAAAATTAACAATGGCGGAAAACAAAATTGAAACCAAAAACAAAATCCAGCCGATGGTCTTGTATTCTTCCAGCGTAAATGTTCCTGTGGCCAGCGGTCTCGTCTGGTTGGTTATTTTATCAATATCTTTATCCTGAATGTCATTGATCACCACTGATGCTAGCCAGGCGCAGAAAATGGATGACAAAAGAACCAAAAAACTGGAAACATTAAAAAAATTAAATGTGATCCAGCTATCAGTAAAAATAACTGCCAGTCCCATTCCCACCATAAGCAAGCCGCCGTGATAGATGAGCTGAGGGAATCTGGCATTTTTCAAAAAAGCTAAAAATCTGTTTTTCCAGTCAAAGAACACCCCCAGCAAGACAATTCCAATTAAAACCAAGGAATAAACCAAGCTCATCTTTATATTAAGGGTACTGACAATATCAGGGATTTCCCGCGAAAAAATTCTTGCCGGCGTCAAAAACATCTGGGCGACGTCTACATCCGTAACCGCTAAAAATCCTTTGGAAAAGCCCTTGACAGCAATAGTTATCCAGGAAGGAAAAGTCCCTAAAACAAAAAAGACAAGATAGGAAAGAAGGAAAAGGAACAAGGATTTTAGAATATTTTTTGATTTCAGAAAACTGTATAAGCCGATAAAGAGTATGGCAATAGCTACTTCTATTCTCACTCCGTAAGTCACTCCGATTTCCGGCGTGCTGCCGAAAAATGTAAAGAATCTAGTTATCAGTCCTTTGAGCCCGTCGAATTCATAAAAACTCCAGAATCCTTTTCCGTGGGAAATAATATAGTCCGCGATGGGAGGAGTAAGAATAATTAAATATCCCCAAAGGAGGACATTGGAAATTTTTCGAAAATCAGCGGATAAAATTCTTTTTAAAATCCACAAGAAAAGCAGATAGGCGATCAGGAAGAAGAGGAAGGTGTGAGTGAACTCGTAAAAAATAAAAAGTCCGGATCGGGAGCGAAAACCTTCCAGCCAGTTTTCAATGAGAATTCGAATTATTATAATGGCTGAAAAAGAAGCCAGCCAGAACCAGAAAGTAACGGGGCTGTTTTCAATCCGGTCAATAATTTTAGGCAAGAACTTAGCCATAATTTTAAATCTGGCATTAAAAGTATTCTGTATCAAGTATAATGTATTATGTATAATGAATAAAGAGTGATGAATTTAAAAAATTGTGTTAATGTAACATAGTTATGAAGGGTATTTTGGCTAATCTCAACCCCCAGCAGAAAGAGGCAGTCGCGACAACCGACGGACCGATTTTGATTATCGCCGGAGCGGGATCGGGGAAAACCAGGACTCTCACCCATCGGGTGGCATATTTGATAAGAGAAAAAAAGATCAATCCCCAAAACATTTTGGCGGTAACTTTTACCAACAAGGCGGCCGATGAGATGAGGGGAAGAATCATTAAATTACTAAAAACTGACAACCAACCTGCCTCGCCGGCAAGCGGGCAACTAACAACTGCTTTGCCCCACGTCGGAACCTTCCACGCCATTTGCGCTAAGATTTTACGCCGGGAAATTGGAAAACTTGGCTACAAGAGTTCTTTTAATATCATTGACGATCAGGATCAACTGGCTCTGGCGAAAAAAATTTGCAAAACACTGGAAGTTAATACTGATCAGTTTAATCCTCTTACTTTACTGGATGCAATCAGCCGCGCGAAAAATGAACTGGTTGATGTTGACCGGTACGAAGAAAATATTGGCGGATACTACGAAGAAATAGTAGTGAAAGTTTACAAAGAATATCAGAAAACGCTTTTGGAAAACAATTCAGTTGATTTTGATGACCTTATTGCACTTACCGTGAAAATTTTTCAAAAGTTCCTCGATGTTTTGAGGAAATATCAAAAACTTTTTCGCTATGTTCTGGTAGACGAATATCAAGACACTAACCATGCTCAATACGTTCTGGTGAATATGCTCGCGAAAGAGCACCGCAATCTTTGCGTCGTGGGGGACGACTGGCAGTCAATTTATGGCTGGCGCCAGGCGGATATCAGAAATATCTTGAGTTTTGAAAAGGACTACCCGGAAGCCAAAGTGATTGCTCTGGAGCAGAACTACCGGTCCACTCAAGTGATCCTTGACGCCGCTTATGGGGTAATCTCAAAAAATATAAATCGCACTGACAAAAAACTCTGGACTGAAAAATCCGGCGGGCATTTAATTTCGGTGTATGAAGCGGAAGACGAAAAGGAGGAGGCGGAGTTTGTGACAGAGGAAATAATTAGATTAGTCGGAGAAAAAAGTTCGGGATCCTTCGACAGGGCTCGGGACGACAAAAATGGAAAATTTTCATTTTCCAATTTTGCCGTATTTTACCGAACTCACGCCCAATCCCGGATGCTAGAAGAGATGTTTTTGCGCCAATCCATTCCCTACCGGATCGTCGGCGGAATTAAATTCTATCAGCGCAAAGAAGTGAAAGACATTATTGCTTATCTGCGGCTCATTCAAAATCCCAACGACTATATTTCGCTAGAGCGGATTATTGATGAACCAAAAAGGGGCATTGGAGAAAAGACACTGGAGTACTGGTCAGCGATTGCTAAAAAAAATCGTCTAGATTTAATTATAATGGGTCTCCAAATTTCTAATTCCAAATTTCTAATTTCTAATCAAATCCCAAATTCCAAATCCCAAATTAATTCCAAAATGGATGCAGTAGTTAAGTTCTGTGATTTTATCAAGCGAATGAGGAAATTAAGCAGAAAAGTAAAACTGACTGACCTGATAGAGAAAGTTATCAAGGAAAGCGGTTATGAAAAAATGCTTTTGGATGGAACAATGGAGGGAGAAACACGCTGGGAAAATATTCAGGAACTTTTGTCGGTGGCTAAAAAATATGACGATCTTAAAGGAGAAGCGGCGCTGGAGGGGTTTCTTGAGGAAGTGGCGCTGGTGACCAGCACTGAAGATATTGATCAAAGCAAAAACGCGGTGCATCTGATGACGCTTCACAGCGCCAAAGGACTGGAATTCCCTTTTGTTTTTATCGTCGGGCTGGAAGAGGGATTGTTGCCGCATTCACGAAGCACTTTATCAGCAGAGGAGATGGAAGAAGAAAGGCGGCTGATGTACGTGGGAATCACCCGCGCAAAAGTTAAGGTTTATCTTCTTTTCGCCAGAGAACGAACAATTTTTGGCTCCACTCAAGCTAATTTTCCCTCACGGTTTTTGGACGACATACCGCCGCATCTTATTGAAGATGCGGAAATAAAAAATTATTTTTCTAGCGGAACTAATGAAGCTAATAAACTAAAAGCTAAATTTAAAGATGGTGACCGGGTAAAACATGATGAATTTGGCGAAGGGATTGTGATTTCTGTTCAAGATGATATCGCCACGGTAGCTTTCAGAAAAGCCGGAGTTAAAAATATTTCTTTAGAGTTTTCAGGACTTAGGAAATCAAAATAAAACAACTCTCTCGTTTTTGGCTCATTTCTAAAATAAAGGCGCGAAGACATTGTTGTAGAAAAAGGTCAAATTTATTATAATAAAAACGTAAGTATAAATTCTCAAGTTTGCTTGATATTTAAAAAATGAGAGCTATTTAGCTAGGAATACTTAGGATCAAATACTGGACAAGACAAAAAAAGTATGATATACTATAAATAACTGAAAGGGGGCGCGAAAGCGGCTTTTCAGGAAAAAAACGGGTGAAAGCCGTTTTTTTTATTTGTTTTTTCTTGAATATATTCAGTCTATTCAGATAGCTATTAAATTGAAACCAAATTTTTATGGGTTATGTAAGAGTAAAAGATATTGAGAAAATAATAGATCGCGACCGCAACACTATTCTACGCTGGGAGCGGGAAGGAAAAATTCCGCCGCCTCAAAAAGACAGCCGGGGCTGGCGTTTTTACACGGAAACGGATATTGAAACTATCCGCCGCTATGTTGCCAAATCCAATCCTTATTATGGAAATTTCAACCAAAACTGTTAAAGCCAGCTAATTTTTTGCCGTGTTTGGAGAAATAAAAATGAAAATCAATGCTCAAGGAAAAATGCGAAAAAATTTACGGTAAAATAAAAAATTGGGCGATCATTGTCCGCGATTCTAGCCGGCGCCACTTCCCGCTGGTTTTGGCGATTATTTTTTTGACTCCGGCTTTTATTCTACTTTTTCTTTTTGTTAATTCGCAACTACATAAGCAGTCTTCTTACGCGGCCACTTTTACTGGAAAAGTCAAAGTTTCCAAGCAGACAACGACTTTGTCAACCAGCGGGGACTGGTATACTTCCATGGCTCATTCCGGCGACGGAGTCAACGGTGACGCGGAATCGGGCACTTTCAATCCAATTCATCCGGGCCAGGGAGCGGGAACCGAGCCGGGAGCTGGCGGAATCGCTATGGGCCATGTGGCCATGGGAGCAACAACCACTTACGCGGCCGCCCAGTTCATCGGTTTTAAACCAAGCGCCACAGGAAACTTGGACGGGGTCCAGCTGGTTTTTGAAAATTTGACTTCAACCAATCTTTCCAATGTGGACTTGGTGGTTGAATTTGTTCGTTTTCCCTCAGCGACGTATAGCGGGGGTTGGACCAATTATGTGACCGGCACCCAAGGCGCTTATACATATCCTTCCGACACGCAAGTTTTGCGCCGGACGGTCTGGCAGTTCAATCAGGAGCTTTCCGGGGAAAACGCGGCGCCGGGTCAGTTCGGGCGGGCAACTTTTGACTTTCGCTTTGATCCACCGGTAGCAGTAACAACCGGCGGAGGGGCCGGCGATCATTACGGCATCCGGATTATCAACATGGGCGCCAGCACTCCGGTTTTTGGCACTTGGGCGCAAGCGCCTCAGTCCAACGGCTTCCCTTCAATCAACGGCACGATCCGGACAATCGGCTTCAATGATCTTGATACAACTAACGCCCCAACCGTTACTATGCCAGTGGTTTTGGGAGGAAATACGGTTTTGACAACCGGCGCGATGGTGGCGGCTAATTCGGTTCCGGGAATCGGATTGCCGACAGTGCGCAGAACGGAAAACGAACACTGGACAGCCACTTATTCTTCAGCCAATGGAAATTGGACAGTTGCTGGATCGGTTTCCGGAACACAAACCAATAAATTAACTACATCCACTAATGGCGGAACCGGCGCCAGCTGGCTCAATGACAGCGCTGTCTATACCACTCTGACCTCGGACATTACCGGCACAACCAACAAACTTTGCGTGGATTCAATCACCGGTTTTGCGGCCAACCAATATATTGATGTTTGGGACAGCGATACGGCTTCGGCTCAATTTACTATTCTTTCAGTAAATTCTTCAGACGGCAGTTGTCCGTTAAGCGGACCGTCCATTACTACAACCGCCAACCTGACTAACACCAATAACTACACCCAATCCAAAAACGCCACCGTAGCCAGAACCACCTGGAAGCAAAGAATTATTCAGGGAGCAATCCAGGTCTTTACCCAGGATATGCCCTCAACCACTAAAATCTGCGTGGCCGATTCAAGCAGATTCAGCGCGCCGACAGCCGGAACAGCCAATAACATCGTGGTTTGGGACAATAACACAACAACAATCAACACCAACCGCGTCGTATCCACTTCGCAGGCGGATGGAAGCTGTACCAGCAATAACAGCATTACAATATCAACAGCGATTACTGCCGGAACTTATACTACCGCTCAAAGCGCTTATGTGGCGGAATATTCGGCTCATCTTTCCAATTCGGCCGCACCGTCCAATGGAGCGGTTTTACGCTGGACGACTTTTAATCATCCGCAAAATCCAACCAATTCAACTTTGCTGGCGCGGACTACTTCAGTTAATTTGGCTTACGCTAAATCACAGTCGCCGGCCACTTCCAGCACCAACTATCCTTATCTATCCAACCGCCATATTTTCTTTGTGGCTTATGGCGACGCGGACACGACCGCGCCGGCTGACGGTGATATTGTTATCGTCGGCAACGGCAAATCCGATCCTGATTCCGGCGATTCATCCAATTTGACCAGCGACATCAACTGGGCGACCAAGGAATCGCATGTGGTGACGATTGACCGCAGTTGGGACGCGCCGATGGCATATAGCGGAACCAACGCAGCGGCGGTGGGCGACGGCGCCGGTTCTCGTGCCAACTTTGCCGCCTGGAGCCAGAACGGCGGCTGGGTATCAGCGCTGGTTACTCCCAGTTCGCAATTGGGGATAGACAACAGCACCAACAAGCATTACCGGATTACCATTCCCGGAAAAATTGTGGTTGACTCGGACGCATCGGTGGCGCTTGGGAAATCCGGAGCAGCCATTCCGGAAAGTTCTGGCCACGACATATATTTTGACACGGTGAGTCCCGCGGCTTCAACGCTTTTGACTGTTGACTCGGCGGCTACTACGACTTTGACCGTAGCTTCCACCACTAATTTTATGCCCGGAGACACGATTGTCTTGGACGATAACAATTCCGTTCCGATAACGAGAATTATCGCGGCGGTTGAAAATTCTACCACCATAACTTTAACCGCGGCGGCGGTAACCGGCTATACCGTGGCACAGAGCGCATTTATCGCCAAAGGTCCGACCACTGAACTGCCAACTGGTTCTGATAGAAGAGCCGGGATTTATACAATGACCGGCCTTAACGGAGCATCCACGCCGGCGCAAAGCAATACCCGTACCGGAAGAGTGGCGCTTTATGCCGACGGTTCGGAAGATTTCAGAACTTCCAAAAGTGATTTGGCAGTGGATGTTGACGGCAATATTGACACTGGATATTTAGGAAATAATTCAACTGATGCCGGCAATACCTGGGTGGATGTGGAAGATGATGTAGTTGGCAACTGGCAGCCGCTGGATCAGGTGGCTGTTGCCGGAGGGACCAATCAGCTGGCGGACAATAATTATTCCTCAACTGAGTTGGGCGGGACGGATGACGCCAACCAGATGCCGGTTTGGACAGGAGCCACAACCAAGGTTGACGCCGGAGCCGGGGGCCGAAACGCTCTGCCGACGCCCAATATGGAAGTGGCCGAGATCGGCACGATTCCGATGACCAATATTTATAACAGCGATTATAACGGCGGATCGCCTTTGTATTCTTCCAATTACAACAATTCGTCCAGTTTGACGATTTTTAATGACGGCGCCAACACGGAAGTGAACGACGCGGTTTATTTTGGTGATCAGGGAAGTAATATGCCTTATGCTTTGGAATTCAATATTGGAACGGCCATGGTAGCCAGCGCCGATTATGTCTGGGAATACTATAAGTCCGGAGTCGGCTGGACGGAATTTACTCCCCGGGACGCATATCTTTATCAAACCAGGACCGGAGTGACGCTTCCTTTGTCAGTGGATACGGTTAATAATTCTCTTGCGATTACTCTGGCAGAAGGCGGAACAGTTTTTGGGCTGGATCAAATTGTGATGATTGACGACAACGATTCCGATCCGATTTACCGCCGATTGGGAACTTCCGCTCCGACAGCGACCACTTTAACTTTTTCTGAACCGGTTCCTTCCGGATATACAGTAGCGCAGGGAGCGACAGTTACGCGTTTGAACGGCGGCCAATGGCAGTCAATGGACCCGACTGGAATTTTTACCAGTGGCACCGGCAGAAGGATTATTTCCTGGACACCTACGAACCTAAATGGTACTCCCGCCAAGACAACGGTAAACGGTGTTAGCGCCTATTGGGTGCGAGCTAGAATTTCCTCTTTTACTTCCTGGACCACTTCGCCAACCAATCAGACAACTCCGGTGGGAATGGGAGGAATAGAAAGAATGTCTTCAGGCGTGTTTAATGTTTCTTCAGGCGTTCAAGAAGCCAAAGTTTCCGAAGTGACGGCCGGGAGCAGTTTTGATCCCAATGAAACTTATATTTTAGAATACGGCAATTCTCCCAGCTGGACGCAAGTTCTGCCGATTGTGCCTTCGGCGCCGTATACCTGGCATATAAACAGTACCGGCATGTTAAGCCAAAATACGGCGACGGCTGATTTTCATACGGCTAACGGCGATTTGTCTTGGGGGAATTATACGGTGACAGCCAAAGTGCAGATGAGGACGGCCAATGACGCGACTTCCAGAAAAATCGGAGTGGTTTTGAGAAATTCGCTGGACGGCAATGGCTATGGAGCTTTAATTGAAAAAACCAGCTCCCAGCAAAGAGTCGGTCTTTATCCGATGGCTCTGGGCGCGGAAGGTACGGTTTTTGCCAACACTACCAAAGCCTTTTCGGAAAACAGCTGGTATTGGATCAAGGCTAATGTTACCGGCACTGGCGCTTCCACAGTCTTGAGCGCCAAGTTCTGGGCTGACGGATCAGGTGAACCGGGTAGCTGGGATGTGACTTACACGACCACGGCCGGACAAGGACTTTGGAATACCGGTAAAATTGGTCTTTTTGCCGACGCGATGATTGCCGATTTTGACGATGTTTCGGTGGACAACGGGTCGGTAGTTTTTTCTGATTCATTTACCAGCACCGGCACCTGGAAACTTAAAGGTTCTATTAATGGCGATTTGGGAACAATTACTCCCGGAACACCTTTTACCAGCAACTATATTAATTTCACTTTGAAGCATAAAGGCGGCTGGAATGGAACAATTAATCCGGAAATCGGAGATAAAATTTATATCAGTCCCACTTCAACCAGAAGCTACAAAGGTTTATCCGGAACAGGATCTTCGGCCATAACTACCAGCGACACGAACACGGTCTATGAAAATGTTGATTTTGAATGGAATCCGGGGAGTAGCAATTACACTGTGACTGGAAGTGCTACCGGCGCGATGGGAACGGCCACGCCCGGAAGCGCTTACACGGCCACTGGCGGAAAAATCGGTCTGACCATTCCCTCCGGATCTCCGACCGCCACTAAATTCGGAAACAGAATGCTTTTGCTTCAAGATAATCTGCGCAGAAACACCGGTTCGTGGGTTGGCAACAATGGTTTGGGAAGCGCGGCTTTGGTCTGGCCGTCTTATACCTTAACTTCCAGCGCCATCACGCCCCGCTACAATATTGAAGGTGTTAGCGGAACGGCCACGGCCCGGCAAAACGGCACGATTGATTTTTGGTTCAAGGCCAATTATTCCGGTTCGCCTTCTTCTGCCACTCATCCCAAGGGAATGTATCTGGTGGATTATGCCAACCAAGGAAATTCGGAACGTCTTTTTATTCGGCATACAAACGATGGCTATCTGGAAGCGGCGGTATTTGGAGGAGCGACTCAAAACACATTGCTTCGGAAAAGTTTTTCCGCCACTGCCGGACAGTGGTATCATTTCCGTTTGGCCTGGGATGAAACTTTAAATACCAAAAGAGCCTGGCTAGATGAAACAGCTTTCACCTCCGGCGAAGGGCAAGCTTCAACGGTGGGAACCAGAGGCGCTAATGCCGGAATTATAAGAATTGGAAATACTTGGACTTATGACGCGCCCTTTGATGGATCAATTGACGAGTTTGCTATTTTTGACGATGCGATTGACACTTCCGACGCTTGCGATTGGGGAGTATCTGTGGGAATTCCAATTCCCAGCGCGGCCTGGACCAATGGCCAGACAGCCGGATGCGACGACGCGGACAGCAACATCGGAACTAATATTTTCCGAGCCAGTTTTGATCAAACTATGAATCCGCAGGAAGGGTCAATTATGGCGGATTACGCTTTTGGCAATCCGGCCATGATTTTCACCAACGGAGCTGATACCGGCAATGAAAGAATCAGAATAGTCACCTATCCGCAAAGAACGCGTGTTTGGGTGGACAATACCGGAGAAAAATATACGCCTTCAGCCAGAATCAAATTCGGTTCCGGTTATGAAGAAAACGCGACTCTGGCCACGCTGGCCGGCTGGAGCCATAATTACACTTATCATCACAAGGCGGTCCGACAATCTTCTTCCAGCCCGACTTATTCGCCGGTTCTTAATCTTAAGCGCAATACTCACATCTGGTCGGTGGAACCAATAACGCAAAACGGGGCGACGATGGGCGCGCCGATCAATGCCGGTATGGGATATGGAATGGGAACAATCGGACTTTCAGGGTTGGGAACCATCAATTTTTCCGATGTTTCCATGGAAAACCAATATACCAATTTTGCGATTGTTACCAATCCCTTTACTTTTTTGGCGGCCAAGCCCGCACAAACGATTTCCAATTCAGTTTTCTATAATTTCTACGACCGCGCCTACACCATTGCCAGTAAAACGCAGGGAACCAATTATGTGGGCGCTTATTTCGTCACCACTCATTTTGCCGCCGCCAACATCGGCAGTGGCTATAACGCCAGTCTTTCCCAGAATGTCGGAATTGACGGCAGTATTTTTATGGGCAACCGTAACGCTTACGTGACTGTGCCGCCGGTGGCGGCTAACGGCGCGGCGTCTTTTTTCTCCGGCCGGCTGTATACGGTTCAAAACAGCGAATTTTATAACAACGGTGTCACCGGCGCCGGAACATCGGGCGCTTTGAACTTTTCTTCTGGCGTGGCGAAAGTGACGATTGCCGATAATATTTTTTCCATCAACACCAATGGCATCCGGCTTTACGGAAACTCGTTTTTTACCATGAATGACAATATTTTTGAAGGCCATGTAGCGGATGATGTGACGACATTAGGCGCCAATTATGGCGCCGGCATCAGGGTAGCGCAAACCTCATCGTCAGTGGCGATCGTGGATACGGACAGTATTTTCGGCCGGGGGCTTTGGAATGAGGCGGATGTCGGCTTGCCGCCCAACACCGGAACTTTTGAAGCTGAATCGCTCATCCAGTTTACCGGCGAGGGCAGCCAGTTGAGAAGTCCCATTTTGTTTGGAACGGCTGATTACGATAATATGCCGAGAGTCGCCGATCACTATCTGGGATCCACTATTCCGGGTACGGATATACGAGGAACCCATTCTACCAATGAAAAGAATATTATCAATGCCACCACTTTTGGCTATATGCGCACCACCGGAGCGGGCTTGCCGGATACGCTTTTGCGCACCAGCGGGGGCTATGGCTGGCGGTTGGAACCGATCAATGCCGACATCGGATTGGACTATACAGCTAAGCTTGTAGGCGTGGCCGATAAGCCACTGGCGGCGACCGGCTATTTGAGAATCAATTCCAATTACGGCACGACTAATTTGCCGACTGTTACACTTTCCGGACTGGGAATGACTGGAGCCAATTTGACTTGGACAGCGGAGCCGACAGCGGACGAATGGCAGCAATTCGTGGTTTCCGGCACGCCGACAGAGTCAGCTTTAGCGGAACTCAAAATTTCCACCAAGCTGGATTATGTGGTATCCGATTCCGGCACGAGCGAAATTGTTTCCAATGCCACCGGGAATTATCTTCCGGCCTTGGTTGAAGATGTGGATAAATCCTGGACGCCCAATCAATGGGTGGGATATAAATTCAAAGACGCCAACGGAAAAGTTTTTGATATCGTGAAAAATACCAGTCAGATTCTCTATCTCAAAGGCACGGTAGTTCCGCATCTATTAAGCACTACTTTCGCGGCCTTAACTCCGGGCGATTATGTCATTTATAACGAGCCGTATGTTTATCTGGATGATGTTTCGGTTTTGTCTGGAACAGTGGATACGGGAACTCTTGATTTTCATTCCAGTGGACAGCCGGTTTCTCCTTGGCTGGCGACCGGTCTTACGGCCGAAGGAGTTTGGAACGCGCAGTTCAGCACTTTTTCCGACAGCGCCGGTTCTTTTGGTCAGCTTTTGGGTGACGCATTAGTAGCTCAGTACGCGGATGTTTCTGATCTTTCACCTACAACAACCGAGTTCGATACCAGCTTAAGTTCTACGACCGATGATTTTTATCTAAACGGCGCGATTATTTTTACCGAAGGGCAAAATAAGGGAGCGGTCCGAAGAATTTCCGATTATACTGGTGCTTCAAAAACAATAACTGTTGACCCAGCCCTGTCTTTTGCTCCGGCTGATGAGGATCGATTTGCCATTTTGGCGGCGACCGCTTCCAGCGGTGGAAGTGGAGGAGGAGCTACGGCGGCTGAAATTTGGAGCTATGCGATAAGAAGGCTTACCGACAGCACTTTGTCAGGCGGAGGAACATTGGCAACACAGTCATATCTGGATACGATGAAGGCGGACATCATCGCTGAAATTGATGAAAATGAAGCTTTGATTAGCGGCCTTAACGACATATCGGCTGCCGATGTCTGGAGTTATGCTAATCGTTCCATCACCGATCCAGACGCGATTTGGGAATACGCTCTCACTTCCATCGGAGAAACCGGATCGGTTGGAAAATTAATCAAGGACAATCTTGATGCCACTATCTCCAGCCGGGGAACCAGCGACTTGACGGCGGCCGATGTTTGGACGAACGCCACTCGAACTCTGACTGATTATTCAACTGACGCTATTTCTCTGGCAGTTTGGCAAAATGCCACCAGAACATTAACTGCTTATGGAAACGATATAACCGCGGCGGATGTATGGAATGTTTTAAGTTCATCGCTTACCACAGTTGGAAGTATTGGCAAACAACTGGCGGAAAATGTGGATGTGGCAGTCTCTTCTCGAGCCTCCCAAGCTTCGCTGGACGCCTTAAATGATATTTCTGCTGCTGATGTCTGGAGCTATTCCAACCGAACGATTACTGATCCGGATAACATTTGGGAATACGCCCTCACTTCCATCGGAGAAACCGGATCGGTTGGAAAATTAATCAAGGACAATCTTGATGCCACTATCTCCAGCCGGGGAACCAGCGACTTGACGGCGGCCGATGTTTGGCTGGCAACGGAAAGAACCTTAACTTCCAACGCTAATTTCAACGATCCGACCACAGCGCAAATTGCCACAGCCGTTTGGGGGGAAGCCAATAGAACTCTTACTAGTTACGGCAATGACATTACCGCTGCCGACGTTTGGAGCATATTAAGCTCATCACTAACTACAGTCGGTTCGATTGGCAAGCAGCTGGCGGAGAATGTAGATGTGGCGACCTCCACGCGGGCTTCCCAATCTTCAGTAGATGCCCTAAATGATATTTCCGCGTCTGATGTATGGACTTACGCTACTAGAACTTTGACTGGTGAAGTGGCGCTTACTTCCGATTCCAGAAAAGCGATCTGGGACACGGCCTGTTCTATCCTCAATACTTCCGGTAGCGTGGGAAAACTGGTTTGCGACAATTTAGACGCAGCCGTTTCTTCCCGTTCGACGCTTACGGCCGCTGATGTCTGGAGCAGCGCTACTCGAACAATTACCAATTTGGAAAATCCGGCCCTTTCGGCGATTGCCAACAGCGTTTGGAGCAATGCCACTCGCGAACTGACTGCCTATGGCAACGACATCACGGCGCAGGATGTTTGGGATGTTTTAACTTCCAGTATGACTACTATTGATTCTATCGGAGAGCTCCTAATAACCAATGTGGATGAGGAAATTTCCTCCCGGTCATCCCAAAGCAGTCTGGATGATGTTTCAACCAATGTCAGTGATATTGAATCCAATGTGGATGTGCCGGTTTCAACCCGTTCTTCGCAGGCCAGTCTTGACACCCATGAATCGTCCGAATCAACTTTTAGAACCAATACAACCAATACCCTATCCGACATTTCCAGCGATGTTGGCGATATTTACATTAATGTAGTGGCTATTCAGAGCGATCTCTCTTCCATTGATACGAAAATTGATACTCTAACAACCACTCTCAACTCCGTTGACGCGAAAATTGACACTCTTGACACTAATATTGACAGTATAAAAACAACCGTGGAAGACACCAATATTAAAGTCAGCGCCATCCAAACGGTGACTAACAGTATTCTTAATAAGTGGGGCAGTTATTCTGCCGCGGATATCATCGGCTATGTTGACGCGCTGGAAGATTATGTGGGAACGCCGGATGACGAAGCCAGCGCAGAAACTCTTTTTGGAAGGATAAAGGAAGTAAAGGAAGCGACGGGAAGCGGCGGGACGATTGATTTAATTTACGCCCAAGTCCAGGCCACGCATAACAAGCTTCTGGACGTTGAGTTGGAATTGGGATATAACGGAAAAACCACCAGCGCCTATGACGATATCACGGCTGTTAAAAATTATGTGGACACGGTGGAGAACAGTCTGGCGACTTTGGATTCAAGAACTTCCGATATTTCTTCTTCAGTGAGTGATATTTCATCCGATCTCAAAGACGTGACTGACAAGATTGGAAAAGTCAGTTCAGATTCCTTTTCCCAGCATTTCGAGATCAAGAAAACAGATATTGATTATCTCAAAAATAAAGTGATTGAGCTTAAAGCTATCGCTGAAATAGACCGCCAGCTGATCGAAAGAACGATCAGCGAGCCGATAGTCAAAGTGATTATGGAATGGGGGTCGGTAGTGATTAAATTTATTATTGTCAATCCTTCTGATTCAACTGATCAGAAAATTCCTTTCAAGGCCTATCTTCCCAAAGAAGTGCGTCAGGAATATATAATAGATCTGAGCGGGCTTTCCTTAAATTACGACGCGACTACAGAGCAATACTATGTTACCGCGGACATCGCACTTAAAGCTGGCGAGTCGGTAACGCGCGCGGTGGAAATAAAAGACATCTGGATAATTAGCTATGACGAAATTGATTCCCTAAGAAAGCAAGCCGAAGAAATGGCAGTGGGATTGACCGATACTTTCTACAACGCGCAAGCCATAACCTTAAAGACTGATATTAATACCCGGCTGGATAAGGTTGCAAGAAAGCAAAAAGATAATAATGCCACTCCGCAAGACCATATCCTGGCTTATCGGGAAAATCAGGAGGAATTGAAAGCAATTAATGAAAATTTAAAAGGAATGAAGGATTTAGTTTTGAATTCCGGCACCGGGAAAAACTTCCTAGCCTCTATCGGGGGCATTCAGACCTTTGCCACCTGGGGAATAGTCCTAATTTTAATTTTTGGCATGGGAGCTCTCGGGTTTTTCTACTACGCTCTCTGGAGGAAAAAAATCGTGTCCGATGGAAAGTCGGAAACCGGCGGGCTGCCAGCCGGCCAGAAAACGGATGATATGAATCCTGTCCAACCAGTAGTCACTCCTGGCGCTCCGAATCAAAATATCGAGTTGCCGACACCTTCGCCGCTCGCTCTTCCGGGATTCAATTTTTCCTGGGCCAAAAAGATTGTTTTGGGGTTAGTTATCCTGTCCAAGGATATCTCGAGCCTTATATATAGCTTGTTCAAAAAAGTTGCGGCCAAGGTGGCTTCTCTTCCCAAGAAGGTCTTATTAGTCATAGGCATATTAGTCATCGTCACGGCTGGCACCCTGGCTTTCGTAAAATACCATGATTACCAGAAAGAAAAATCAGAAAAAGAAAAAGAGATTGTTTTAAGCGTTTCTCAAAGCCAGGTTCCGGATGAAGCGGATGAAAAGAAGAAAAAAGTCCTGGAATTAGTCGCTGAAATCGATAAAAAAGCCGGAGAAAAAGCGGAGATGAACAAAAAAATAGATGAGATAATGAAAAAAGATGAGAATCCAGAGGATGCTTCGCAGGAGGAAAAAATAGAAAACAAATCCGAAGCTTCCAAATCCAGCCGGCTGACCGTAAAAGACACGCCTACCGGCTGGCTGAATGTTCGTGAGAGCGCTTCAACCGGCGGGAATGTTATTGGCAAGGTTTATCCGAAAGAAAGTTATAATTATATCGAAAATCAAGATAACTGGTATAGGATAGTTCTAAAAGATAAAAAAGAAGGCTGGGTTAACGGTGAATATGTTCAATTGGAAGAAACGGTTGGCGGCGCAACTACGGAAAATAATTCAGGGGAGACTCCATCTGTCAAGGCAAAAGAAAATGAACTAACTATCAAAGATACGCCCACGGGCTGGCTGAATGTTAGAGAACAGCCCTCTGCTAGCGGCGCACTGGTAGCTAAAATTTATCCGGGAGAAAAGTATATTTATTTGGAATCCGAAAACGGCTGGTACAAAATAATTCTCAAAGATAAAAAAGAAGGCTGGGTTATCGGAGAGTATGTGAAAACAAATAGTCCGGCTTTGTTAGGCAGCAATGACAATCAGGAAAAAGTCGAGGGAGCGAGCATCGGCGATACCGGAGAGGCGGCAATCAGACAGACAAATATGGAGTTTTACGGTGTTTACGAAAATCCGTCTTATACGGAAAAAATAATCGCTCGGGCTTATCCGGGAGAAATCTATTCTTTTTCAGAAATTCTGGGCGGCTGGTACAAAATAATCCTCAAAGATAAAAAAGAAGGCTGGATCCTGGGCGAGTATATTGAGCCGGCCGGCAATTTGGAAAACCGGGAATTCGTGAAAATTATTCCCAATGACAGCTCTTATGTTAATATCAGGGAGATTCCCTCTCAATCAGGGAAAGTTGTCAAGAAAATTTATGTTAGCAACCAGTTTGAAAAACTTGAAGAAAAAGATGGTTGGGTTAAAATAGAACTTTTGGACGGAAGTTTTGGGTGGGTATCAAACCAATTCGCTAAATAATTATAAATATAAATTTATGAAAAAGTTTTTTATTTTGCATCGGAAGCTTTGTTTCATTGTATTTTTTTTGATTATTTTTATGCCGGCTTCGGGTGTGGCTTTTCTGAATTCCTTAAAAATTTACAGTATGGAGAAAATTAATATTCAAGAACAGTCTATGTTTTTAGCAAAATTAACAGCAGTTCTTCAGGAACAAACTATCAACGAAACTCGGGAATTTCTTTCCTTTTTGTCCAAGCTTCCGCAGTTGCAAGATTCTGAGTCTTCTAAATGCGATGAAATTTTGGCTAAGCTTTTAAAGCAGTATAAAGAATATACGAATATCACTTTGCTCGGGGCAGACGGAAATCTCATTTGCAGCGGACTTGAAAACGACCAATCAATCAATGTCGCTTATCAGCCCTATTTCCAGAGAATGCTCGAAGAACGGGATTTTATAACGGGGAAATATGTGGCTGGAACAATAAGTAATAAACCAATCATTCCTTTTATCCAGCCAATTTTTAATTCTCAAGGTGAAATTAAAAGTGCTGTCGTGGCTTTTCGAGATTTATCGTGGCTTTATGATCTCAACAGCAAAATTTCTTTGCCTTACGGAACATCACTTTTGATTTTTGACGAAAACGGAGTAGTTTTAGATTGCTTTTCCGAAGAAAAAGATTGCGTTGGGAAAAATCTTAAAGGTAAATCTTTAGTGCGAAAGGCTATAGAAAATGGAAATGAAGGCGCGGTGTACGCCGAAGGATTAGATGAAAATGAAAAAATTTACCTGTTTATTTCTACTTCTCCCGACTCTTCTCAAGATAAAATTTATATAGCAGTGGGGAGAGAGGATGTATTGCCTTTTTCAGTTCTTTTTTCCAATCTTTTATTAAACTTTATTTTGCTTTTAGCCGTAGCCATTTTAGCCTGGTTGGTGGCTAAAAAAGAGTGTTCTTCCTGCAGTTATTATAATCCCCCAAGGGATGAAAAAGATTTGCATAGCTGATTTGTTTGCCTCGGTCAATTAGGAACTCATATTATTTGAGTAAAAACATAACGGATTGATTATAGAAATAATGGATGAGCATCGCCAGAAGTGCGGCTGGAAAAATAAGGCGGCGGTTTTTTTGAGCAGAAAGCAGAATAATCAGAATAGTGAATATATGCAAGATTGAAGCCAAGAAAAATCTTTCAATAAAGATAGCGGGCGATCCATAAAGGATTGAATTGGAAAGGTAAAAAAAATTTTCTGAAAGAGCAAAGAAAAATCCCAGAAAAATAGTCAGCTTTATTTGAAATGATTTCCCGGGAATTGTTAGGATTAAAAAAACCATAGTGGCCTTAAACATTTCTTCTAGAATGTAAGGATAAGGAATAATTTTTTCAATAGGCAATAAAATAACTGGCGCGATTAAAGCTAAAATCGGCAACAGAAAAAAAAGATAAGAGACATCAGTTTTATTTTGATTATTATTTTTGAGAAATGGATTCATAAATAATTTTGGATAAGTTCGCTATAAGCTCTTTAGCTTTGGGCACTTCCATGTCACGGGTCATTATGCAAATAAAATAAGTACTTTTGGGATGATAGACTATTCCACAATCAGAAAGTCCATCTGGTCTCTCGCCGTACTTATGCGCTATCTGAACTTCATAAGGAATGCCGGCAGAAAGCAGGTTTTCCATTTTTGTGTCAGTGGTAATTTCAAGCGCTTTATCGGATAATTCCGGAGAAAGATAGGTCGAAAAATAGAGACTCTTGAAAAACCGCGTGTAACCGCGCGGTGTTACCAGTGAATCATTGGTTTGGGCGTAGGGATTAGGGATACCGACATGAGCGAAAACCGAGTTTAACTCTGCGTCAGTCAGTTGTCTTTTTAAAACTTCCTTAGCTGTATTATCTGATGCAAGAATCATTTCTTCAATAAAATCCCAGACCGACATTTTATATCCGGTGCCTTTTTTGTATAATTCGCCGGAATTTTTATCCAAATCGTCCGGAGTAATTTCTAAAATAGTATTAAGAGATAATTCATTAAGATCAATTTGTCTTAAGACAGCTAGCATAATAGGAATTTTTAAAAGACTGGCCGGATTAAATCCTTCCCTTTCATTTATTCCCAGCCAAGCGCCTGTTCGGCTGTCTTGCAAAAAAATCCCAATGTTTTTTTGAGCATCAAAATTGTTAATTTCTTGCTCAAGTTGGGGTTTTAAGCCATTAAAATGCAAAATCGCATTTCCTTCTTGAATATTGGAATCTATAAACTGTTTTTGGTTATCACTTATCATTTTAAACAGTTTGGTTGTGTTTTTCGCGGGTTCTTCTTTGAAAGATAGCTTGAAAACAAAAAAGACATTAATTAGCAATGAAACGGTCAAAAAAATATAGATGATTTTTTTACGCATTTTTTTGGATAATTAACATTAGTGACAGTATAGCATTTTTTTAAAATGCACTCTACAAAAAGCTGGGCATGTATCCCATCCTAAAAATCCGTGGTTTTGATTGCCAAACAACTAAAAGGTATTTATATTTGTCTAAGTGTGGACGCACGGGTGGGATATTGGGGCAAACACGCTTTCCTTTTTATATAAAGTCGTAGCATTGCTTCCGCCGTTCCGATTTCTTAGAACGCAAATTTCTTCAAAATTCGCGGGCGGAAGCTAAGCTAAATTTTGGAAAAAAGTTCAAGCGCAGCACTTCCTATTTCAACCGCCTGGCGCTTTTCACAAAAAGCCAAACGCTAGAAGCTTTTCTGTCAAAGCTTAGCTTCGACAGAACTTTCCTTCCTGAGGTCAAGCCCTGAGAAGTTTTGTTCTTCTTCTCCTCGCATGAAACGCCTGATGCACTTCTTTGAGCTGTTGATTGGTTACATGGGTGTAAATTTGCGTTGTCGTAATAGAAGAATGCCCCAGCATCGCCTGGACGCTTCTGATATCGGCACCGCTGGCCAGAAGATCAGTCGCAAAACTGTGGCGCAAAGTGTGGGGATGAACGTCTTTAACAAGACCGGCTTTGGCAGCGTAAAACTTCACAATTCTTTGGACGGAGCGGGGAGTAATTCTTAGAGAAGAGTCGCTTTTTTTATTGTCATTCCGGACTTGATCCGGAATCTCTTTAGATCCTGAATCAAGTTCAGGATGACATTTGCGATGGATTTTTTTGGCGATTCGCACGAATAGCGCCGGATCAATATCCATTCTTTTATTTAAATATTTTTCCAATGCCTTTTTAGCAGTGTCGGAGACAAAAACAATCCGGATTTTTCCTCCTTTACCCCGAACGCTGAATTCCTGTTTGGCCAAATTTATCTGGTCGCGATTGATGTTCACCAGTTCCGAAACGCGAAGTCCGGCTGAAAAAAGAAGTTCCAAAATCGCCCGGTCGCGCAGCGTTTTCAAATCATCTCCGGAAGCACTTTCCAGGAGGCGGTCCAGTTCATCGGCTTCCAGAAACTCAACGGCCTGAACCGGATTTTTTCCCACTTCTATTTTTTCCGGCTGAAGCGCCTCAATGTCGCGTTTGGCCAGATATTTCAAAAAGTTGCGAAGAGCAATGACATGGTAATTCTGGGTGATTTTTTTAAGTTCTTTACCCTTCTTGTCTTGGTAGCGGTTAAGACGCAAACGGTATTTTCTCACCAGATCATCCGTGATTTCCCCGGGGCTGGTAACTCCGGCCCAATTCAAAAACCGCTCGAGATAATGCCGGTAGTTTTCAATCGTTTTAGGGGACCGGCCGCGCTCAATTTCGAGATATTCCAGGAAATCTTTGAGAAGACCGTTTAAATCCATTTTGCCTTAAATCAAAAATCAAATATCAAAAATCAAAATTAAGGTATCGCTTTGCGATAGATATTTATTATGGAAAAGTCGTGAGCGTAGCGCCTGCCTGTCGGCAGACAGGAACACCAAAATTTTGAATTTTACACTTTGATTTTTAATTTTTTACGTCGTACAACCCAATTGTCACTTTCTAGTGCATTCTATCACAGTCCTGTTCTTAGAGAAAGAGAGAAAAAAGTCCCGCGCGGGCACTGTATCACCTTTTGCCCTACCTAAGCCGCCAAACAAAAGAAGAAAAACTTGTAAATTTCTCGGTTGACAAACCCGAGAGTATTTCCTATACTAGATAGCGTTAAAAATTAGAGCGTTAGCCGATGAGCCGAGTACCGGCAATTTTGGTTGATGTTGCTTCGGAAGCTAACGCTAATTGGAAGGATCAAATTCTATTAGTAAACAATTGTTGGTATCACGCTTTCCGTTTCTGGGACGCTTGCGGCTGAAAAATATCCACACAAAAGTTTACAAATATCAGCGGGATCTGGCCGACTTTATCAAAAAACGCAGGACCGTCAAATTGCTTCATCTGCTCCGCAATTATTCGGCGCTGGTGGTAGTAATTTCCAGCGCCATACTTGTCGCGGCGACCAATGTGGCAGCTAGCAAAGGTTCAGGCGGTTTTTTGTTTGGCTCCGGGAGCGGAGACGAAGAGCAACTTATAGCTGTCAGCAAAAAAATTGACGCCCAGTCAAGCCGCAAGAGTAATCTGGCCCTTGTCCCCTTGGCTAAATCCGGCATAGCGGTTGATCCGGATGCGAAAGACGATTTTGAATCCGAGGCCATTAATCCCATCCAGGGCCAGGTAATGATGGTTAGCGTCAATACCTCACTTAGAGATCCCGAGGAAGAGGGGGGAGTGGAAATTTACACAGTGCGCACGGGAGACACGGTGAGCGCCATCGCGGCCCGCAACAGCATTACTGTCAACACGATTCTTTGGGCCAATGATATTGATAACGTTGACTCCATTATGCCGGGAGATAAAATTTTCATTCTTCCGGTCGCCGGCGTCGGTCATACCGTGAAAAGTGGAGACACTCTGGATTCTATTGCGAAGAAATATAAAGCGGATAAAGAAAAGATTATTACTTTCAACGGCCTTCCGGCCGATGGAACAATCCGGGAAGGCGACGAGATTATTATTCCTGGCGGGCAAAAGGAAGTTCCCCAAAGTCCTGGAACAGCCAGTGGCCTTCTTCGGCAGTACGCCACTCCTTTGGGCGGCACTCCGCTTATTTCCGGCTGGAGAAAGCTGGATGGAAGAGCGGGAGCGGGGCACAGATTTCCTTATGGATATTGTACCTGGTATGTTTCCCAGCGGCGCTTTATTCCCTGGGGCGGAAATGCCGGGGCTTGGCTTTATAACGCCAAAGCCGGCGGTTATCAAACCAGCAAGGCCCCCCGAGTGGGAGCAATTATCGTCACTGCCGAATCCTGGTGGGGACATGTCGGGATAGTGGAAAAAGTAAGCGGCGGATCAGTCACTATTTCGGAGATGAATTACAATCGATGGGGAAAAGTGAACAAACGGACACTGGCGACTTCCAGTCGAGTGATAAAAGGATATATTTATTAACTGACAACTTTACAACTGACAACTGATAACTGATGACGAAAAACTAGCAACAAGACGGCTCGCTGAAAATCGGGCTGTTTTTATTGCATTTTTTATTCTTTCTGTTATATTAAGGGCAGAAAATTGTAGTACCTTTTAGAGCGTTAGGATTGACAAAACAAGAAATTTGAACTTTAATAGAGCATCAAGATCTTTAACAATCTATAAGTTAGCTATTTTCGAAAGAGAAACACTTAAAAAAACAGCCAATATTTTGGCGGAAAACAAGGAGGGAAAGATGAGAAAAATAGTAGGAATATTTATCGCTATTATGCTGTTACTAACAGCAAACTGTTTACAGGCAGGATCAGGAGATAATCTGGAGAAAAAAATCGAAAGAAAAATTATAAAGCAGATAATTTCATTTGTGGACGAAAGACCCATTGAAATTGTATGGGCAGACAAACTTAAAATCATAAGAAAAGAATCGCAACCTTACTGGACTGGCAGAATAATTCATTTCCGTGCTGGCTACCTTCCTGCGGAGATAAAGTTAAAAAAAGGAAAGAAAATCAGAAAAGCTGATATTATGTTTATGGCTGGATACGGGGAAGAGGATGGGAAAATAGTTTCAGAAGCGTGTGAGATTTTAAACATCGCTTATCAAGACAGTCCAAATTACGAGTCAGAAAAGAAAAAATTCATGGGACTGGTAAAAGCTACCAAGCCATTCGAACGCTAATATCTTTTTGCCCGCGGATTTGATAGATAAAAACAGTCCGCGGGTTTCTTATTTTTTAATTAGTTTTGCATTTAGTAAGTTATTGCTTACTTAATTATCCACAGCTTCCCCTTTTTTGTTTTTCTGGTATAATTAAAGGCAAAAGGAATCACTCTTTTTGCTTTTATTGTGCAGAAGAAAATAAAAAATAAAAGTGGTATTTTTTACAAAAGGCAACTTTTTAAAATGTTAGCTTTTTTGGCGTTTGCCTTTTTTTTGCTAAATCTTCGTCTTAGTTTAGAAATGGATTTTTCCGGCAAAAACGAGGGATACTTATATACAGTATCTTTTACAAAAACTTTAGGCCAGGGACTTTCTGGTCCCCTTGTAGTAGATCCAAATTCTGAACTATGGAAAGGCGATAACTGGAAAAAGTGGGAAAATGTTAACAAGGATCTACAGAAGAAATTAAAATCATACGAAGCACCCTGTGGACCTACCGACATCGGCTGTTGGTTTAAACAGTTGCTTTACTCGGTATTTCGCGTTGTAGCTTTGTTTTTGGGAATTGCTGGTGTCTTGTTTGGTTGGGTAATAAAGCCGGATAACGTTTATCTTGTTCTTAGAGATAATGAAGCGATTTATGCTGGCTGGAAAGCAGTTCGTGACTTTTTAAATTTAACTTTCATTTTAGTTTTGCTTTTCAGTGCTTTTTGTACCATATTTCAAGTTGAAAAATATAATCTCAAAAAAATACTTCTCACTCTAGTAATAATGGCACTACTGGTTAATTTTAGTTTTCCTATCGCTCGCTTTATCATTGATGTTTCTAATGTCACTTTTTACTTTATCATTAACAATGCATTCAGTGGTGGCAACGGTGAAGGAATTTTCACTTCTTTTGCTAATTACTCCGAGCTTGTTGGCATTCTTACAGCTAAACAGGCAGGGCAAGCCGACTTTTGGTATCTCATTATGATAATTATCTTTACCTTTATTTTAATGATCACACTTTTTGTTATTGCTATTCTTTTTATAATTCGATTAGCAGTTCTCGCCATCCTCATTATTCTTTCTCCCGTTGGCTTTGTAGCTGCGATCTTCCCCTCAACCAAACACTATGCTGATGAATGGTGGGAATCACTTTTTAAATACTCTTTTTTCGCCCCTATAATGGGCTTTGCAATGTATCTTTCCCTGAGAGTTTTAGAGGCAATGAAACAAAAAGGTATAGATATTAGTTTTCTTAAAGAGGCACAAAAAAATGTTAGTGGAGATATTGATCCCAATATGTTTGGCAAAATGGCATTCTTTGCTATCCCCGTTATAATGCTCTGGGTAGGCATAATTGCCTCTACAAAATTGGCCGGCGGAGCTGGAAACTGGGTGGCTGGGCAAGCTAAAAAATTCGCCGGGTGGGCGAGAAGACAACCCTGGCGAGGAACAAAGGCGCTGGTAGGTGCAACAGGAATTCCGGGAGGGGCCAAACAAGCATGGAGTCAATTCAGGAGAACGGGAAAATTATTTGGCAAACAAACGCCTATATACCGCGGTTCTGAAAGCAGAGCCGAGTCGGAAGCCAAATGGGCGACCCGTTTTGGTGTTAGGGGGGCGAGGGAACAAGATATTAAAAGAAGAGCGGAGGAAATGAAAAAGAATAATGTAAGTGTTACGGAGCGAAAAGATTTGGCGGCAAGGGGAAATGCAGCAGCTGTTTATAGCTTGGCTGATGATAAATTGATAGATCAAGAAACTTACGATAAGTTTTTGGCAGCGAATAAGGATAAAGATATTCATGAAACCCTTGACTTTAAGTTGAAGCAAACTAGGACAGACCTTATTGCAATTAGAAAATCTGGGGACCAAGAGGAGATACAGAAAGTTCAGAATGCCAATCCAAACTGGAATATCAATCAGGTTATGGATCACATTGTCCGCCAGGAGATGGGCAAAATGAACGCTGAAAAATGGTCCGATCAAGATTGGGATAAAATACTTGCTCCTCCTCCCCAAGGTGCTACTCCTACACAGGTTCAGGACTGGCAAAGAAAAATTGCGGCAACCCAATGGACATTTTCTCCTCAAAATATGACTGCATCAGCACAAAGCGAAATTAGAAAACGGATAAATCCAAATAAAAAAGCCGCGCTTAATGCGCAAAACATACCAGTCTAAATTCAAATTACATGAAGATACCTTTTATTAAACTTAATAGGGAAATACAAATGGAGTTTTGTACAATTCCAAGTGTTGTTTCTTCAACAAAAAATCCTGACGATGAGACAAGAGAAAATATAATAAAGAGACATGAGAAATTTCTAAAACTACCTGAAGAAATAAAAGACAAACTTGTTTTCCAAGAAACCGGTAAAAGAATTCAAGAAATTGGACAAGCATCTAGTTTGCAATTGTTGCAACTGGCTGACATCGCCCGGGCGGTGAGGAATTATTATTTCGGTGAGCTGAAACTGGAAGACATGCCGGCGGTTTTAGCGAGGGAAATTGGGATTGATTTAAATAAAGCTCGGGAAATTGCCAATCAAGTTGTTCAGAAAATAATCAGGGATAAGTCATATATTAAAACCGCTGAGACGATTTCTCTTCCTCTCTCCCAAGCGCTCCAGAAATATCCCGCCTTGGGTGAGCAGTTGATTACGGTAAATCCCATTCGGCTCAAAATCCTTCCCACTCCCGTCCGCCCTTCGGCAAAAAACTGGATTACCGATTACCACGAAAAACTGGGCGTAGGAAAGCACGAGGTAATGGAGCGGGGAAATTATCTTTACCATAGCGAAAACACCAAGCGCCTGACGCCGGGAGAAAGGCAGAAACTGGCAGTGATCTTGAAGTCGCTGGATGAAAATGAGCCGATTGCGGTGGACGCGGAGAAGCAGGAAATTGTGTTCCCTCACCCCGAGACCCTCTCCCAAAGGGAGAGGGGGCAAGTTAACAAAGCTAATTCAGCTAATAAAGTTGGCTATCGTTTCTCCTCGCCCCAGAGGTTCGCGGTTGAGAAACAAGAACCAGCGCCGCCTCCCCAACGGCCTACGTCTCCTCCTGCGCCGCCAGAGGTACCACCAGCTTTTCACAAGCCGCCGCGGCATGAGCACCAGCCTTATCATATTTATCCTTTGGGATATCCAGAACCGCCCAGACCGCCCGAGAAGACAGAGCCGAAAATTGATGGAAACACAGTAGATCTAAGAAATTAACCTAATTTCTAGTTTTTAATTTTAAAAATCCAAATTGTTTCAAAATCCAAATTATGCCAAATCAAATCCAAAACCCAAAGGCAAAAAAGAGTTATGACTTGGAAGAGAGAACGGCAAAATTTGGAGAAAACGTGATTGGATTTGTCCGCACCCTGCCAAAAGATCCGGTAAATGTTCCCTTGATAAACCAGGCAGTTAGATCAGCTACAAGCATTGGAGCTAATTATATGGAAGCAGATGGCGCGGAATCAGGGAAAGATTTTAGACATAAAATCGCGATTTGTAAGAAAGAAGCCAAAGAATCAATGCACTGGCTAAGAATGATTGCCAAAGCCAATGCCGGAAAAAAAGACGAGTGCAGAAAACTTTGGAAGGAAGCTCATGAATTAGCCCTCATCTTTTCAGCTATTTTACGGACAGCTGGTAAGAAAAAGTGATTTTAATATTTGAGCATTTGAAATTGATTTGGAACAATTTGAACTTTGGTATTTGGATTTACAAGATGCTTAATAATCTAGTTAAAATTAGTGTTTGGAAACGTGATTTCTGCTTCATAATTCCATTTGTAGCTGTTGCTAATGCTGGTGTAATCACCGACGCTCCCACGGTGGCGGAAGTCCTTTACAAAGCCCTCCAGTTTCTTTTGTCGGTTTTCGGATTTCTTGCTATAATAGGACTGGTAATTTCCGGAGTTCTTTACCTTACCGCGGCGGGCGATCAAAGAAGAATTGAAAAAGCTAAGAAAGCGTTTTATTATTCAATTGTAGGAATTGTAATAGCGCTGGGAGGATGGGTAACTATTAAAACGGTTATTTCATTAACGGGTTAATGAGTTAAGTTTTTTCAGCCCGTTGGCTCGTGAACTCGTTAACTGAAAAATAAATAATAAAGATAGAAAGGCGGTGAGTTATGAAAACAAAAATCAAAAGAATCGGCTATAGCATAGCGTCGGCTGCGGTTTTAGCGGCTCCGCTGGTGGTGCTGGCTCAATTTGACCGTCCAGGCGGAACCAACCTTCCCGAGGGAAGAATGTTTGATATTGTCACCAACGCGATGATGTGGCTCTTAGCAATCGTCGGAATCATCGGCGTTATCGGTTTTGCCATTGCTGGAATTTTGTACCTCACGGCGGCGGGGGACGAGACCCGAATTGAAAAAGCCAAGTCGGCAATGCTGATGTCAATCATTGGAGTAGTAGTAGCGCTGGTAGGACTGGTGATTATGCGGGCGGTACAGACCTGGCTGGGAGGAAGCGCGAGCCGGTTTTAAGCTGCTGCGCAAGAAGCAAGTGCCAATTTACGAATATTTTTTAAATTTTGGAAATTAACGGATTAAAGGATTAACGAATTATCTCAATTCGTTAATTCGTTGACTTGTTAATAAATAATAAAGTTTCAACCTCTTTCAATTCCGCTTCGGCGGGGAAGAGGCCAAATCTTTTGGAAATATGAGAAAAATAAAAAAACAAATCTTAATTTCCTTTTCAGCCCTGCTGTCTCTTGCTCCTCTGGCAGCTATCGCCCAGTGGGATCCAGCCAATTACAGCACTACCAATCTCCCGGCCGGAAGGGTCTATGATATTATCTTCAATATCCTGTTTTGGCTCTTGGCGATTTTTGGAGCCGTCGGCATTATCGGTTTTGTGATTTCCGGAATACTTTATTTAACAGCTGCGGGAAATGAAGAGCAGATCACTAAAGCCAAGTCGGCAATGAAATGGTCGCTGGTGGGAGTGGTAGTGGGGCTGGCGGGATTGGTTATTCTTCGGGCGGCAACTACCGCTCTTGGAGGATTTTTCTATTTTTAGAATTATTTTGAAGAAATGAAAAAAACCAAAATACTTATTTTACTAGCTTTAGGAGTTATTCTGCTTTTAAGTGCGAGTGTTTCTAACGGTCAACAGTGTCCTGAGGGCTACACGTGGGACCCGGAAGGGCAGCAGTGTATACTGACTGGTAGCCCCGGACCAGGTCCAGGACCTTCGCCAACTGGAACTTGTCCTAATGGTTTTGAAAAAAAAGCGGGCGTGTGTTTCCCAACCAACACCGGGCTTTCCGATACACCGGTAGCAGATATTATCGAGAATTTCCTGATGTGGCTCTTGGGAATCTTTGGATTTATCGCCATCATTGCTTTCATAATTTCCGGTATCCAATATCTTACTTCAGCTGGTGAAGAGAAAGCGATTGAAACCGCCAAGCGCAATATGAAATGGTCAATCGTCGGAGTGATTATAGCGCTGGCGGGATTTGTTATTATTTTGGCAGTTGATGCGGCCTTAAAAGCATCATCGACATATTTTTAGTTACTTTTAATAAACAAAAACAAAGAGAGGCACAGTTTGTTAGCTGTGCCTCTTGATTTTTTAAGCGATTTTTTTGATTTTCACGAAAAATCCTCCCCGGTTTTTCGTGAAATTGTCCGGATTGTCTTGAGTATTGTTGATACTTAAGTACAAATCCGTTTTTTCCGTTATGGTAATTGACTCCCTCCAGCCGATGGGAATTATTTTGCCATTAACTTTGGCAATTAGATATCCCACCAGCTTGTCAGTAGCAGGAAAAGTATACTGGAGCGGAGAGATCCAGGGATTTCCCATGGCGTCTCTTGCACCATGGGGCTTAATTTTCCAAGGGTAAGTTCTACCACCATTGGAAAATATTTGCTCATATTCCCCGCTGGCATCCAGTTCATATTGTCCTACTTCCAGCTCCAGTTTTTTCTGCCACCCTTTGTCTGTGTGGCTCCACTGGCTCGGAGAAAAAATTATTGTTTTTTCCCAAGTTCTTATAACTGGCGGAGGCGGAGTGACGGGAGCAGGAGCAAAAGCCGGAGCAGAAGCAACTGGTGCTGGAGTTTGTAAATTTGTTTGTTTCACTTCGGCGGGCGGCTTTGGCCATGACCACAAGGTTCTTATACCTGGAGAGAAGTGGAAATAGAAAGCGAGAAATATTGTGATTAAACTGACTAGTAGAATAACCACAGCTTTAACATTTCCACTATTGCCGTTTAAGATTCTGTTCATTTTCTATCACCTCCTGCTCCGAGATCTGGCTCTAGGCTTGGCTTTAGGCTTAAAGAGCTTTTCAAGAGCAGAGGACAGCACTTCATTCAAGCCGGGAATGTTGTATATTTTTTCCTCTTTGCTGGGGGTCATTTTTCCCCTCGTTGCCAGTATGTAATCAGCAAATTCTTTGTCGGCAAGATACGGCAGTTGTTCTTTTAAGAGTTGGAGGACTTTCTTGGTTGTCGCGTATTCGGTTACAATTGCTTCCTGTTTATATTTCATGGTAACCTTCGCATCGCGAGCTACTTTCGCCTTTTCGTCAAGCGTCGGGTTATACAGCCGGGACCCGATGATATTTATGTGGAAATCTTTTTCCAGCCCAGTTCTTTCTCTTCCGGTTTCTTTTTTGTCTCCAACTTCAACCGGCACCTTTTTAACTTCAGAACAAGCTTTCTCTAGGTTATTAAGGTTGCCTTTTATCACTTCAATCCATTCCTTACTTTTGGAACTTTTTTCCAGCGGAAGGTCAGCAAATGAAAGCCTTAATTCATTGATATCTTTTGAAATTTGTTTTGCAGTGGCGGTGCCCGGAGAGCTTAATATTTCCTGCGACCTGATAATCAACTCTTGAATGAGTTCTGCTGCCAAATTCAACCGCCTATTCTGGGATTCAACCAACTTGTCCCTTTCTTTTTCGGAATCAATCTTTGTGCGCTTGATTAATTCTTTCTCACTCTTTTCCTTGTTCTCAGTGGCTGTTTCAAGACGCTTGATCAATTCCTCAAGTATTTGTTTTTTCCCCTCGAGGTCGGCGATTTTGCGGCGGTTTATTCCAAGTCTCCCGAGGAGTATTTCGGTGCGTGAACCCGTAAGTTCCGTCCGCAGTTGCTCGCTCAAAGATCTTTGCTCGGTGATTACTTCGTCAGTAGTTCTGTCTCCAGTTTCGGACTGGAATAACTCCTGAACCCCGGATGCTAAAGCATTTTTTAATTCCACTTCCACTATGAGGAAGTCTTTCAATTCAGGCGGGTATATTGTGTAGAAAACGGTGTTCGTGAGCGTAATGCTTCCATCCATAGTCAGATAATCCTCTGTAACATCAAAACGCTTGACTTCTATAGATTTGGTGCTTATCTTGTCCGTGGGAAGGGTGATAATTATTCCTTCCGTTCCAACCTCATCCGTCCTCCCGGTAAATTTGTCAATCAGCAGGCTGACCTCAAGAGGATTAACCCAGCGGATAATTCTTTTCCCCAAAAGTTCATAGAGAGCGTAAATCAGTCCGCAAAAAGCGATGAAAAGAAAAATTTTACCCCACCAGCCTAATACCAACATTCCCATAGTGAACACGGCTGCTAAAAATATGAATAAGGCTGTCACTGTCCAGCGGAAAATTTTCCACTCGAGCTTTCTAATTCCCCTTACATCCTCTTTTGCCCTTAAGTTTAGGATTTTTTGGAATATGTTATCCCCTTTTTCTTTTTTTGAAACCCTGACCAATAAAATCTTTTTAAGAAAAGTACCGAATTTAGTAAAGTGCCTTAAAATGTTCATTTCTCCTTCTCCTTTCTTTCCTATCTTTTCTAAATTTTTATTTAATTTTTAAGGACCAAGAGCCCTTGTTTTTTACTTCAGACCCATTATCTGGTGTCCGAATGGCCTTTTAGTAGAGGCCGAATCGTTATCCACGATAACGCCTTATCCTAGTATAAAAGCAAAGAAAAGTCAAATGTTAAATTGTTAGGCGGCTATGCCATTAAATTGTTACATTGTCACATCATTAAACTGTGAAGTTGACAAGTATGAATAGTGTTGCTAATATGGCATTGTAATGATGTATTACGGAAGGTTCGCGGAAAGCGAATCTTCTTTGTTAAAAAGCTACTAATTACGAATTATGTACTAATATACTAATAACTAATTGATAATTCGTGTATTTGTACGTGATTAGTATTTAGTAGACAAAATAATTATGGCAAGATCAAAAAAGCTTAGTGATACACAAAGCCCAAGTGGGAAACTTGGCGAATTTGGCAGTGCAATTTTGCAGATTGCCGAAGAAAAAGGAATCTCCAAGGACAAAGTAATTGAGACAATTGAAGCAGCCCTGTCCGCTGCCTATAAAAAGGACTACGGAAAAAGGGGCCAGCACATCCGGGCGGAATTCAACGAGGTTAGTGGCGAGGCAAAATTTTATTTAATCAAAGAAGTGGTGGATGAAACAACGCGCGAATTCCCCTCTCCTGAGGCAGCAGAAGAAAAAACAGAATCGGCCGCAGTCACTAAAAAAGCGGAAACGGAAAAGAAAACTGGAAAAAAGAAGGTGAGAAAAAAGAAAAGGCAGGTAAGAAAAAAACTGTTTCCACTGAAACTACTGCCGAAGAATCTGCCTCACCGGCCGGCGAGGAAAAAATCCCCCGTTATAATCCGGAAAGAGACATCCTTCTTGAAGAAGCGAAAAAACTAAACAAAAAAGCTAAGGTCGGCGATATCATCGAAACGGAACTGGAGTCCCAAAGTGATTTCGGTCGGGTAGCGGCCCAAACCGCTAAGCAGGTGATAATTCAGCGCATCCGAGAAGCGGAACGAGACGCGATGTTCAAGGAATATAAAGAAAAAGAAGGAGAAGTGGTAAGCGGCACCATTCAACGGGTTGAAGGAAGAAATGTTTATGTGGATATCGGAAAATCAATCGGCGTTCTTTTCCCTTCCGAACAAATAGAAGGGGAGAATTACCGCATCGGACAGAGAATCAAAGTGTAC